>JAENVV010000143.1 GCA_016650365.1 Acidimicrobiia bacterium | reverse complement strand
CTGGTCCCTGGCGTGATCTCCGGTCAGCGAATCGAGGATGTCTACGACTATGTCTGGTCACTACCAGTTCCGCGGTCGGCTTCGGCCGGCGCCACATTTACGGTGTTCACGGCCATCTCGTTGCCGGGTACCGTAGTGGCGCTTTTTGTGAGCAGCCTGGTCTATGACGTCCAGCTCGATCCAAGTTGGAGGATCATCCCGGCAGTCCTGCTTTCTGCCTCAATGGCGACAGTCGTCGGCTATGCGGTCGGCCAGGGGATGCGCAACCCCCGCATGGTCAACCTGCTGACCAACCTGTTGATTTTCGTGATCCTCATGTTCTCGCCGATCGTGATTCCGATTGACCTCTTCCCCGATTGGCTGGCGGCTGTTCACCGTGTCCTCCCGTTCTGGCACATGACCAATTTGATTCGCGACGGTCTCACTACTGGTTTTGTATCCGACGTTGGCGTCTCATACGCGGTCAGTGCGGTCTGGACCGTCGGGGCAGTGGTGCTTTCCGCGAGAGTGGTCGGCCGCCGCCGATGAGCCCGAGTCTGTGATCATCGGTCCCTGTGGTATGGTCCGACGGGCCGAATCGGCCCTAGTTTGATCGCCCTCCACCGAGATGGTTGCCTATTCGTCGGACAACGGGGAGCCGCTGACGTCCACCCAGATTGAGTCGGTTTCGACCTATCTTCGATCTCTCGAGCCGAATGCGGTCGCCAACCCTCAATGGCAGAAACCCTTGGCGGATGCCGACCTGACCGGCGAGGAACTGTTCAGCCTCGCGTGTGCTCGTTGTCACGGCGTGGATCGCCTCGGGATCGAGGATTCGGCCTCGATATCAGTGAAACGTCATTTGCCATGGATGAGAATGACGAGTGGCTGGCCGGTCGTGTGACGGTCGTGCCATCATGGCGCGGTATCTGATTGTCACTGAGTACGCCACCGAATAGCCGAATTGATCACGCATCTACGTGGGGGGTCGCGTCGACCACCACCTCCACGACCGTCAGCACCGCAGGCGGAACCACGACGACTACGCCTCCGGACGAAGGCAACGATGAGGTGCTAGCGCTCGGCAAGGAGATCTTTACCGTCACGGGTGGCGGCAGCGGGTGCGCCAAGTGCCACGGTTTTGATGCTCAGGGGACCAAAGACGGCCCGAACATCATCGGTTCTTCCAAGTCGGCGCCTAGTGGTCCGATCGGTGGTGGCGTGCTTGACATGGCAAACGTAAAGTTGTCATCCGACGAACTCGAAGCCGTATATCGGTATTTGACGACCCTGTCCTCGCCTTAGACCGGCCCGGGAGCCGGAAGTTCTGGGCCAGACTGTCGCGACCGTCGGGCTTGCCAGGCTGTCGCGGCGGCTAGTGAGTACAGGATGGCCGATCCGGTTAGGGCGGTACTCAAGTTGGTAAGGGCGGCGACCAGACCCAGCACGATTCCGCCGGTGATCTCACCGAGTGAGTGAGCTTGACCGATGAACGAATGGACGGTGGCTCTCGTGTTGTTCGCGGCATATGCGTTGGTCCACACGACGACGACCGGCTTGGAAATCGATCGCATCGTTCCTTGGATGATCAGACCGAGCGCGGCCAGGTACAGGACGTTCACCTGAGCAAGAATGATTACGCCGACAGCGGTCCCGGCGAGTAGCAGGGCCAAAGCCGGAACCAGGGCGGTGCCCTGGAGTCGGCGGCCGAAGATTCGCAGAAGGATGGCCGCCCCGATGGACTGGGCGACCAGGATTGCTCCGACAACCACCACCTCGCGCCCGGTCCACCCAACCACTGACAGGTCGTCGAGGCGCCTGACGTACAAGCGATCGACCGCCTCGCTCCCGAACCCTGCCATGACCGTTGCCGCGAACAGAATGCGGAGAGCTGAGACTCGCCGGACCGCCGTGGCACCCTCCGTCAGCAGTTGACGAAGCTGTCTGGCTCGCCGTTCTCTGACCCGTCTGAAACCGGTTTCGGGCATCGATACCGCCAGGCTGGCGCCCTGGAGTACCAGACCGGATCCCAGAACGATGAGCGCCGAGGACAGCGAGAATGCCATGGCCAGTCCGGCAGCGGCGGCCGCCCCGAGCACGACTGCGATGAGTTCAATCCTGGCTCGCCGGATCACGATGGGCTCGGCTGCCTCTGCCGAGCCAAGCTCGTCTGTGAGCCAGGCGGTTTCGGCTCCGCTGCGAAACGTCAGGCCGAATCCCCATAACGCAGAACTGATGAGCAAAAGGAGAAAACTGTCAAGGACGCCCGCGAGGATGACCGACGTTCCAGAGATGAGGAAGGCCATCACGACCGACCATTTGCGGCTGTACAGGTCGGCGACTACTCCGGTAGGGATCTCCGAAGCGAGGACGGTGATCTCCTTGGCCGTGCCGAGAAGGACAAGCTGAAGGGGATCCAGATCAAGGTCGACGACGAGTCGAACAAAGAACAGCAGCCAGTAACCCTGCGTACCGAGCTGCCAGATGACTCCTGATCGGACGAAGATCCGTTCGACCCGTCGAAGGCGGTCGGTCTCGCTGATCACATGCCTGCCTGTCGCATCTCACCGATGTTGGCACGTGACGTCGGGTGGCGACGTCGATTCCTGCCTTGATCGGAATGCCTTAGGGCCAGACCGGATCCAATGGCTCTCCCATCCGATGGCGGTCTGATGGACTCATGCACCGGGCCGCTTGATGAACAATCCAACGAGCACGGCCGAAGACATCACCATTCCTGTTGTGGCAAAGGTCAAGATGCCAGCGTCACGTGGGCCGAAGCCATACAGCCCCCATAACAGAGCTTCGGACCAGGCCATTATCCAGGTGGAAACGGATACGCCGCTCAGGTCGTGGGCTCGATAGACCGCCAGGACGGCCGGGAGAAGCTGCAGGCCGTAGATACTGCCCAAGGCCACTCCGGTCGCCGGCCATCCGCCGATCAAGAACGCCGGAATCGGGAGAACCGCCCCGATGGCAGCCGGCAGTGCGAGTGACGCCAGCACGGCAGATCGGGGACGGTTCGAAAACCGGACCAGGCTCGATGAGATGAGCAGGTAGGAGATGGTCGAGATTACGCCGACCGGAATGATTGCCCAGCTGCCATCGCCGGCCCCGACCCCGTAGGCGATCCACCAGGCATTGATGCCAATGCTCGATCCCGCCCAGAAGGCCGAAACACCTGCGACGCGCCGATGGCGGACGAGCCTGGCTGCCTGGGGAATGGCCACCGCTCCACCGAGAACATTGGCGAGAGCGACAACGATGATCTGGAAAGCGGTCTCCATCGGGCGAGAATAGACCGCCCCCCCGGTGCGGATGACTGCCGTGGCGCGTCGGGTGCCAATGTGCAAGCCGTCCACGGTTGATATCAAGTAGGTTGACTGAAGAGAGGAGCAGCCATGGCAGGGTCAGATCGCAGTAAGGGTGCGAACGTTCCGCTCCCACTCGGAGCCGATGATGCGGTTCCTCCGCCGGCGTCGGTACCCGCAGGGATAGAGCATTATACGCGTTCAGGCGACCTCAAGAAGAAGTACTACGAGCGAGAGTTGGCCCGCCTTCAAGAGGAGCTGGTCAAGCTGTAGCACTGGGTCCAGGACCAGGGTTTGAAAGTCCTGATCATCCTTCGAAGGTCGTGGTTCAGCAGGCAAGGGTGGTGTGATCAAACGGATCATGGAGCGCACCAGCCCGCGAATTGTGAAACTGGTCGCCCTGCCCAAACCGACCGAACGTGAGAGCACCAGGAGTTCCTCCGCAGTTGCCCCGAATTCGAAGGGATGTTGGTCGGATCCGGTATGACGGTGCTCAAGTACTGCTACCGGATCCGGTCGAGTTACCGAGTAGAGAATCGATCCCGTACGTCCGCCCGCCGATCCAAGAACAGACCTTCGTCACACAGGTGTATTGAACCAGCAAGGATTCACTGTGCCTACGCCGAGCGTGACCCGGCTGTACCTCAGACAGTGGTTCGAGGGAGTGTGAGGGTGAAGATACTTTCGTCAGCCACACGACGATAGGTCACGTCTCCATCCATCAGTCGGGCGAGTTGACGGGAGATTGTGAGCCCGAGGCCTATCGACGCAGTCAATCCGGGGGCGTTGTGGGCTCTCTGGTAAGGCTCAAAGATCGCCTCTTGGTCCTGGTCGGGTACTCCGGACCCCTTATCGATGACGGTCACCTGCGCGAACGATGCATGGCGACTCACCGAGACGCGGATCTGATCGCCACCGTAACGGACCGCATTGGAGACCAAATTGCGGAGGATCTGTCGAACTCGAGCAGGATCGCCGCTGACTCGAACCGACTCGCCCGTGAAATCGATCTCCTTCATTGGTTGCCCGAGACTGTTGAGCACCTGGGCAGCCTGGGCGCGGAGGTCTAACTCAACGCGGTTCACCGTCAGAGTTCCTGCTTCGGCCTTGGCCGCAACCAGCAGGTCATCGATGATGTTGGTGAGGTCGATCCCCTCGTTAGCGATCGTTTTTACCAGTTCCAAGCGTTCGGATGCCGATAGGCGAGAATTTGGGTCGGTAAGTATCTGGGCGAAGCCGACGACCGCGGTGAGCGGCGTACGCAATTCGTGGGCAATGGTTGCGATGAACTCGGTTTTGGTACGCAGCGTTTCTCGTAGCCGTTCTTCGACTTGTTCTCGACGGTCACGGGTGCGAAGATTATCGATTCCATAAGCGAGGTCATCGGCAAAACGCTGGAGTACCTCAATTTCGGGGTCATCGAAGGCGGCCACATCACCTGCGTAAACAGCCAGGACCCCCACGGACTCGTCGTTGAGCACAAAGGGGACGCAAATGGCCGATGCGTATCCGGACTTGAGGGCGCTATCTCGGGCGAATTCGAACCTGGGGTCCGTCGCCAGATTCTGAACGGCGAACGGAGACCGATTCCGGATCGCCGTGCCGGCCGGTCCATTGCCTCGTGTGGTGTTGGCCCAAGTGAGGTGCAAGTCGTCGAGGTAGCCGTTTTGACCACCAAACTGGGCGATCGGCCGGACAGACCGCTCCTCATCGTTCAGGGCCGTGCCAACCCAGGCCATCATGTAGGCACCCGTTTCGACGACGATCTGGCACACATCCTTCAGCAGCGTGCTCTCGTCGGTGGCGCGGACGAGAGCATCGTTGCAATTCGTCACTGCCCAGGCCATCCTGCGGGCCCGTTGAAGCTCCTTTTCGATTCGCTTGCGCCGCAGGGCATTCGTAAAGAAGTCCTGGATGACCAGCAAAGTCGAGACTGTATCCGCTGACCACCCCAGGTGGCCTGAGCTGTGACTGTTGAATCCCAGGAAGCCGACTACATTCCCGCCAGCCAACATGGGTATGCTGATGAGCGAGGAAATCCCCGCTTGGCCAAAGAAGTCTCGCTCAGCAAATGCCTCGGGTGGAAGCTGGTCGACCGAGGGGATTTCGACCACTTTGCCCGCGTCGATCTGTCCGGCCATCCAAGGCAAAGCCCCGATTGTGAACTCCGGAAGTCTGTCAATACGTGATTCAGTGCCGGCGGAGCACCACTCATAGGTGTTGCTCATGGTCGTCCCATCTTCTGACTTTTCGAAGATGTAGCCTCTGTCGGCCTTGGCGAAGACGGATAGGTCGATCAAGGCCAGCTGAATCCGCCCGTCGATCTCATTCAGTGTCGCCACGTTCAGATGCTTCATGGTACGCATCACGATGGCGTCTAGCACCAGCAATCTTTCGAGTCTCTCCTCGGTGGCTACCCGATCGGTTACCTCGCGTAGCACCATGAGGACGTAGGTTCTTTCCGCCTCTTCGAATCGGCCTACCGTGGCGTCGATCGCGACGTCGTTTCCGTTGGCAGTAAGAAGACTGATCTCCAATTCTGGAGCTGTATCGTTCCCTGCGATCATGAAGTCGCGATGATGGGCACTGTACGTAGAGCGGAACCGGTCGGATATGAGTTGCTCCATCGACATACCGCACATCTCGGAGGGTTGGTAGGAGAGGAGCTGTCCAGCGCAATTGTTGGCTCTGACGATGGTGCCGTCGGTGTCCGTGGCGATCAATGCATCGGGTATCGATGCGAAGACCCCGTCAAACGCGGGGGTCGAGGTTCCTGCGTCGGAGGCCAATATGGAAACGGGGTTCACTATGGTTCTTCGGCCATCCGAAGGACCGTCTTGATGGTAAAGGCCCAATTTTAGCAATAAATGTCCGCTCTCAGGGGTCTCGAACCGACGGTTTTCCCGGTCTTCAGTACACTGCGTGTGAGGTTCGAGCCGGAGATCTGGCTCTTTTTCACACAGGGAGGGTGACCATGGGAAATTTTCACAAGGTCATGGTGGGCGATGCCGAGTTGATCGCGCTGCAGGACTCGTGGGTTGTCCGCCAGCCTGGTGGGTTCTTCGCCGGGGTGGATCGAGATGCGTGGGAACCGTATCTCCATTGGCTGACTGCCGATGGGTTGCTTATCCAGAATTATGGAAGCTTCATCATCCGTAGCGACGGCCAGATCATGCTTGTCGATACCGGTCTCGGGGAACTGGCCGATCCGTCGGACCTTCAGCAGCCTCCTTCGTTGCTTGAGGTCATGCAAGAAGCGGGAATCTCTACGGACGAGGTAGATCTCGTGCTCTTCACCCACCTCCATTGGGATCACACCGGGTGGAACACCATCGGCCCCGACGGCAACTTGCAGCTTACGTTTCCGAACGCTCGCTACATCGTTCAGAAGAAGGAACTGGACTATTGGTTGAGCCCTGGCGATAAGCCGGCCAATCGCCCCGCATTCGATCGGGTGCTGGCGCCTGTGATCGAGGCAAAGCGTCTGGATGTGGTCGGCGACGAGTACGCCGCCAACCGGGAAGTCTCGGCCGTACCAACTCCCGGACACACGCCAGGGCATGTGTCCTTCGGAATTGTCAGTGGCGGAGAACGCGCCTACATCCTCGGCGACACGGTTCACAAGCCAGTGCAGCTTTCCGAGCCCGGCTGGTACCCGGGGTTCGATCTGGATCCGATTGAATCCACCAAGAGTCGACGCATGATCCTCGACAGGGCTGAGCGAGAGAATGCTCTACTGGCGGGCGGTCATTTTGCCTTTCCGAGCATGGGCTACGCCATCACCGTCGACGGGAAGCGGACGTTTCGCTACGTGACTTAAGGGTAGCGAGGCCCGCCGAAGGCACCAGGTGGTAACCGCCGACTTCCATGCCAGGTGCGGCCGGCAACGCCTGCCAACATCACTGCGGTGGCGATGAGGGGCACCGTATATGACGAGGTGAGGTCATAGATGAGGCCAAACAGCGGCGGAGCCAACACGATGGCCACCTGGTTGGCGGTCATCGCCAGGGCGAGCGTTGTGCCGATCGCTCTACCAGGGGCGGCCTCGGCGACGTAAACCACCCACGGGCCGTACCAGCCGAAGGCGAAGAATCCCATCACGGCTGATAGTGCCAGCAAAAGGGCGTATGGCGCTCCTGGTTGGATGGTCGCAAGTAGAACAGTCCCTATGGCTGCTGCTGCCGCGCTGACAGCCACTGGCCTCAATCGATCGTGCAGCCGGTCACTCCAGATGGCTAACGCAACCCGGCCGAGCACGCCGGCCCCCTGAGTTGCAAACAGCATCCACGAACCGCGTGCCAAAGGAATACCGTGGACGTCACGAAGATACAGCATCAAGTACGAGATCAGAACGAACTGGATGGCAACCATCCCCAGCCCGGCCATCATGGCGAGGCGGATCGCCCTTACCCTTATCAGTCCCCGGACTTCTGCTCCGAATCCGATCGGAGCCGTTCGCGTCGAAAACGGCATCGGCCGGTACGTCACTGCGAATAGAACACCGCCGACCCCTGCCACCACCGCTCCAACCAGCAAGGCCGATTCCCAACCTGAAGCGGTAGCCACAACGGGGAGTACGGCAGCAGCCAGTGCGCCTCCTAGTGGCAGGCCGGTTTGTCGGATGCCCATTCCCAACCCGCGCTGGTAGTCGGGGAACCATCCGGCCACCACCTTGCTTCCTCCGGGTTGTGATGATGAATAGCCGGCGCCTCCCAGGAGCAGCATGGCAAGGATGAGGGGATACGATTCGCTCAGCGATGCCAGGGCGGCCCCTCCCGCCAGCACTAACGCCCCACCGGCGATGATCCACCGCTCGCGCCCGTGGTCGAGAGCACGACCGATGGGGATCAACGCCACGAGGGGTACCGACCCGACTGCTGCGACGAGGAGCCCGGTCTGAGCGCCTGTGAGGTTGAAGGACTCTTGAATGAACCCTGCCAAGGCGCCGACTCCGAGAAATACGAAGGCGGTACCAGCCTGGGTGAGGGTGGCAGTAAAGAGGATGACCCAGCGGTACGGATCGGCGGTGGCGGGGTCAGGTTTCGCCGGCGTAGCGGTCACCGACCACCAAGAAAGGCGCGACGGACCTCCGGGTCATCGATCAGTTCCTGCCCGGTGCCTTCATAGGTGTTCTTGCCAAGTTCAAGCACGTAGCCGCGGTGGGAGGCTTCGAGTCCCTGGCGGGCGTTCTGCTCGATCAT
>JAENVV010000142.1 GCA_016650365.1 Acidimicrobiia bacterium | reverse complement strand
AACGGATCGAGGTCACCGAGGGCTCCTGGGTCAATCCCGTCATGCTGATCATGAAGGATGGAGTTGAACACCGTATGCCGATGCTCGGCCTTGGGAAACGACCCAATCGCTATGAACGAAAGATGATCGACGCACTCACAGGAGTCGTCCCGGTCACCTGGAACCCGGCCGATCGCTAATCAGCGGCCGGGAATGGCGATGCGCTTTTCGTACCAGCGGAGCAATAGGCTGAGTGACAGGGTGAGGGTGACGTAAATCACCACGAGTACGAAGAAGCCTTCCCTGAACCGGAACGTCGAGCCGGTGTAAAGGCGGGCCATCTGGGTGATCTCCCGGACTGCCAGAACCGACGCCAAAGACGTGTCCTTCATGAGCGAGATGAGGTCGTTGCCCAGCGCCGGCAGCATGTTGCGGATGGCTTGCGGTAGGACAACTCTTCGCATGATCGCCCCTTCCGATAGGCCAACCGCTCGACCGGCCTCAAGCTGGCCGACAGGAACCGATTGAATACCAGCTCGAAAAACCTCGGCGATGAAGGCCGCATAAAAGAGTGACAAAGCCGCAATCATCCGGATGATCGGGCTGATCGATCGGCTCTCAATGTGGATCAGGTCGGCGAAATCGGGAGCCAGAACCTGGGCCACCACGAAGATGAACACGAGCATCGGAATCCCCCGAATCAACTCGATGTACAGCTGAGAAACGTTGCGAATGGCCGACTTGATGACTGACCGGTTCCCCTGGTCTGCATCTGACAGTCCGGATATCCGGCCCAAGCCGATCAGCAGGCCGAGGACGGTGGCGATCACAAATGACGCAAGCGTTAACACCAGGGTGATGACGATGCCCCTCCCCCACACGAAGGCGCTGCCGACGGCTACGTCGTCAACTACGACGTCTTCGATCAGTGGCCACGGGAAGATGTTGCGAAAGGCTTCGTTGTATCTCGGGTTGAGGACCACGGCAGCACCCATACCAACGATGATGGCGATCATCCCAACCAACCACCAGGGAAAGTCGTGCGAGTCAAATTCGATCACCGCCGACGGGCCTGGCGAAGCAGGTTCCTTGGCGGGATTCTTATCCACGATTACTCCTCAAATAGAAGATGCGCCGGACGTGCCCGGCGCATCTTATCTACTCAGCGGCTGCGGCGTCTGGCTCAGCCCTCAATATCGTCGTAGGTGACCGCGAAGCCTTCACCGAAGAACTTGCGCCCGATGTCGTCAAACGTGCCATTGGCCTTCAGCGTTTTGATGGCAGCGTTGACCGGGTCGATCAGGTCAGAGCCCTTGGGATAAATGAACCCAAGTGGGTCGGACTGCAGGTCACCGTCGAGTGTCTTCATCACTTCAGCGTTGGCCCCGATATAGCCGAGCCCGGCCGAATCGTCGATGATGACCGCATCCACATCACCGGCAATCAGCGCCTGAACTGCCTGCGGAAAGCTCTCGTAAGCGCTGATACGACTCTCATCAACCAACGTGATCGCCAACTCGTAGTTCGTTGTTCCAGACTGCGTCGCGATAATCGCATCACTGGCGATCAGCGCGTCCTTATCGGCATACCGGTCATCATCGATCTGAACGATGAACTTCTGGATAACCGTCATGTAGGCGTCTGAGTAGTCGACAATCTCTTTGCGGTCATCGGTGATCGAAATGCCATCGGCTGCCGTATCGAGCTCACCCTGAGCGACCTGGTCGATAACGGCCGGCCACCCGGACTCAACGAAGACAGGCGTGCAATTGATCAAGTCACAGATCGCTCGCCACATGTCGTAATCCCAACCCTGACCTTCGGTCTCGCCAGCCAGGACGTAGTTGTACGGCAGATATGCGTTCTCTACTCCGACAGTCACCTCACGACCGCCGAGATCGAACTCTCCGCCGCCGGCGGCAGCGGTTGTGTCGGTCGACGTACCACCACATGCTGCGAGTACAAAGGCGAACAGCAGTGACACGGCGACAAATTTGGATTGTTTCATATTTCTCCTCCGAGTTTTGCCCTCTGGGCACTCAAGACATTACCGAGCGCAGAGGAAAACTGCACACCGTGTGGGTTCAGTCGCCTGCCTTCACCCGGTCAGTCGCCGACTCCAACTCACCGATCCGAGCCCGGGTCCAGTCGCCGCTATGAAGTAGTTGCTGGCGAAGCACGACGTGGGCCGGGTTGCCCGAGCCATCAGCGCGATCTGACATCGGCGTAATCGCGATCGCCGAAGTTGTCATGATTTGGCGAGATGACGGCAGTGTTCGCGCAGCTCGATCTCCATATCGCCCACCGTCCGTCCAACAATCATTGTGGACTGCGGGGAGCGCGGCACGGATCGTATCCATCCGAATACTGAGGTCATACTTCTGGCGGAACGCATCGTCGGGTAGGTCGGCCAATTCGGCGGCCACCGATCAGCGACTCGGCGTACACTCCAGCTGTGGCAAGAGACGAAGAAACGAAGTGGGAACATCGGTACTCCTCGGGCGGATATCAGCAGCGAGACTGGACCTCACCGTTTCTGGCCGAGTGGCTGCCCCGGGTCCCGATTGGACGGGCCCTCGACGTGGCGTGTGGGGCAGGTCGCAATACTCTTGCCCTAGCCGAGGCGGGTTTCGAGACGGTGGGAATCGATATTTCCGAAACGGCTATCTCAATGGGCCACAAGACGGCCACCGAACGAGGCCTGACGATCGACTGGCAAGTCGCGGATCTCGACACTCAGGAAATCGGACGAAACGCCTATGACCTCATCACGAACTTCCGGTTCCGGAGCGAACGGCTCTGGCCCAAACTGGTCACGGCGCTGAAACCAGATGGCTGGCTCATCGCCGAGCATCACTTCAGAACCCACCTAACGGTTGCGGGTCCCCCCACCGATGACTTCCGGCTCGAACCGGGCGAATATCTCAGGGCGTTTGCGGACCTTCGAATCATTCATTACTCAGAGTCGATCGAGGAGGCCGATCAACCCGGCGAGCTCTTCGCCATCGAACGGATTGTTGCCTGCAATGGTGACCCCGGTTTCTAACCTGGCTGACCTCTTCGGTTAGGGAAGCCGGGCGGTAACGATGGTCTTCAGAACCGGAAGCGGTACGGTCCCGTTGCTCAGCAACGCGTCGTGAAACGCCTTGATGTCGAATCTCTCTCCGAGTCGTTGCTCTGCTTCGGCCCGAATCGAGTCGATCTCGAGTCGGCCCATCATGTAGCTGGTCGCCTGGCCGGGCGCCCCGATATACCGATCAATCTCTTGTTCGATCTCATAGACCGCCATGGGAGAGTGCTCGACCATGTAGTCGATGGCCTGTTGACGGGTCCATCCGAGGGCGTGCATCCCCGTATCGACGACCAGGCGGCAGGCCCGCAAGGAATCGGCAAAGAGCATGCCAACCCGTTCCCAGTCGTCCTCGTACAGGCCCATCTCGTCGGCAAGTCGTTCTGTGTACAAACCCCACCCCTCGCCAAAGCCCGGCAGGTACAGGTGACGATGCAGTGGGTGCACAAGGTCGTTTTCCATCCCGAGCGCCAGCTGCAAATGATGCCCGGGAATTCCCTCGTGATAGGCGATCGCTGCCACCTGGAAGGTGGCCCACATCGTCGGTTCGGATGTGTTAAAGAAGAAGTGGCCGGGTTGGGTCCCGTCCTCACTGGGAGTGCGGTAGTAGGCGAGCGCCCCGACCTCGGTAGCGCTGGCAAGGCAATCGGCCTTGGGCAGGGTGCCAAACCAGTCGCCCATCGCCGCTTTGGCCTTCTCGAATGCTCGAAGCGCGTCGGCGATGATCGACCCGGCGTCGTGATGGTGCAGCGAGTCATCGGTGCGGAGCCGTTCGTAGATGTCGTCGATGTCTGTCACCCCGAGCAGTGGTCCGGCCAGTTGCCCGTATTCGGCTTCCAACCTGGCAACCTGCTCGAGGCCAACCGCATGGACATGTTCAGGCGTAACGTCGAGCGTCGTGTGGGCTTTGACAAGGCGCCGGTACAGCTCGATGCCCCCGGTGAGGTGAACCAGCCCTGGCCGATCGTCCGGACGTCCGGCGGGAACGGTTGTGTTGATGAGTTCTTCGACCAGTAGTTGGAGAGCTGGTTTCAAGTGCGACTCGATGAGCCTGGCGAGGTCCCTCTTCCACGCAACCGCATCGGACGGATCGAACTCGAGTGGGGCAGCTTGCTGTGCAAACGGTTCATCCCGGGCAGCCAACAAGGCCGTCAAGCGGGCCGCGGTATCGGCTGCGTGTCGCGCCAAAGGGACCCTCCCTGAAACGGATCCTTCCCGCAAGCGATCGATCAACTGAGTGACGAACTTCGGGAACGCCCCAATTTTCGCGAGGTACCGATCACCATGGTCGGCAGTGACCAGTGGCTGGACCGTCAGGCCGGGCAAGAGCCACGAAACCACCCCCATTT
>JAENVV010000141.1 GCA_016650365.1 Acidimicrobiia bacterium | reverse complement strand
GCGGCAGGCATCCAGGCCGGTTCGTTCTACAACCTCTTCCCCACCAAGGACGAGGCGGTCCTGACCGTCGTCCGAGATGCGATCAGCACGTTCGATCCCGACCCGGACGGAGAGGGAAACGATACGGTCGAAGCTCTCGTCGATGCGTATACCGGTTTTGTCATCAAAGACCCTGAACTCGGGAGGGTCTACGCCCATATGGCCGTTACGGCCGCCCTCACCCAGGACCACCTCGCCGGACGCATCCAGAGACATCACGAACAGCGTGTCGAACGATTCACAAATGCCTATGTGCGAGAACACCCGAACGTACCACGGTCCCTGGCCGGTGACCGCATGGAGATCCTGCTCGGGGCCCTCAATGGACTGAGCATTCGATGGTCAATCAACCCAACCTTCGACATCTGTTCCTATGCCAGCCTCATGGTCGACGAGCTCTCGACAACGCCCTGACCGAATGGCTGCGCTAAGTTCGGATCATGGACTTTGAGACCCTGCTCTTTGACGTTTCCGACCACCTGGCCACCATCACGCTAAACCGGCCTGAGGCAGCCAACGCCATCAACCTCACCATGAGCCGGGAGCTCATGCAGGTCGCCATCGAGTGTGACGAGAACCCTGAAATCCGGGCGGTCCTGATCACGGCACGCGGCAAGATGTTCTCCGCTGGTGGGGATTTGAAAGCGTTCATAGCCGCGGAAAGCATGGCCCACTTGCTCAAGGAGATGACGATCTATCTCCACGGGGCCATCTCGCGTTTCGCCAGGATGAACGCACCGGTGATCGTCGCTGTCAACGGAACGGCAGGCGGTGGTGGCTTCAGCCTCGCCATGGTCGGGGACCTGATCCTCGCTGCCGAATCAGCCAAATTTGTTTCGGCGTACACCAAATCGGCGCTATCTCCAGATGGCGGATCGACCTATTTCTTGCCGCGGGCCGTCGGACTCCGCCGGGCGGCCGAACTCATGCTGACCAACCGGGTACTGACGGCAGCCGAAGCGCTCGATTGGCGGTTGATCACCCGGGTGGTCGCCGATGACGACCTGCTTGCCGAGGCAGTTGCACTTGGCAAAGAACTCGCCTGCGGACCGACGCTGGCTCACGGGCGGGTCAAACAAATGCTACTAACAACGTTCGGCGAGTCTCTCGAGACGCAGATGGAGTCCGAGGCACGGAACATCGCCGACATGTCTCGCAGCCGCGATACAGCCGAAGGAATCGCCGCCTTCCTGGAGAAACGTCCGCCCGACTACCGGGGTGCATGATCTGCGCCTAGATCGGCGGCGTTATCTCGAAGTCACCATCGAAGTCGTAAAGCTCAAACGATGCCCGGTAGAACTCCGTCACAGAAGAGTTAAGTCGAGTTCCTCCGAAGGCATAGGCAGCCTTGCTGACAAAGCCCGCCTCGTCGATCCACACGTCGATCGATCCGATATCAAGACTCGAAAACTGGTCAAGCTCGGGCGAGCCACCAAGCCAGGTCTGCACGTCGGATGTGCCACCTTGATAATGCGTCGCCGGGCGCCCATTCACGTCTTCGATACCGACGTCGGTCAACTGGGCCAACACAGGCGTCAAGCTGTCCGGGGTGAGAGCGGTGACGCTGGTCAGGCCCAAGACCTGCTCGGCCGCCGGGTTCTCTTGCCATCCCGATCCATCATCGATCCAGAAGATTTCACCGATGCCGATGACATGCGCCACCCGTTCGCCAGAGGTGATGGTCGCCTCGATACTGGCGGGCTCACGGCTGTACGCAGAAGCGATGTTTGAAGAAATGATCACATCGGTACCGGCCTCGTCCCGGCTCAACAGAATCTCGGTCGACGATCGAAACCGCTCGAGGTCGGTTGATACAAACACATCACCACTTGGGGGAGCCGCTCCTGGCCCGTCACCCTCGTCAGGGACAACCACCCCCGTGGTCGTCGGACCCGGCGGAAGCGTGCTGCTCGACCGGACTGTGGTAGCCGGCGGCGGCGGTGCAACGGTGGTGGTGGTCACGGCCGAACTGCAGGCACCTAACAGCACAAGAACAGCAACGAAACCACGGCGCATGGAAGACACGGTACTCATACGTTGAATCGAAAATGCATTACGTCACCATCGACCACGGTGTACTCCTTGCCCTCCACCCGCATTCTTCCAGCCGCCTTGAGAGCTGCCTCCGATTTGAGCTCAAGCATGTCCGCGATGCGATACACCTCGGCGCGGATGAAGCCGCGTTCGAAGTCGGAGTGGATGACGCCCGCCGCCTGAGGCGCCTTGGTTTTGGCTTTGATCGTCCACGCTCGGATCTCCTTTTCGCCAGCCGTAAAATAGGTCTCCAGGCCCAACAACAAATATGCAGCCCGGGCGAGCACCGCCAGACCCGGCTCATCAAGACCCAACTCGGCAAGGAACTCTGGACGTTCCTCCTCGGGCAGTTCGGCGATGTCGGCTTCGGCCTGAGCACACAGGATGATGCAACCTGCCCCCTGTTCGGAGGCGAGTTCCTGCACCAAAGCCGTATAGGCGTTGCCGGCGAGACCGGATTCGTCGACGTTGGCTATGTAGAGGACCGGCTTGAGCGTGATGAGCTGTGCGTCCCACAGTGAGGCCCGCTCATCGGCAGTAAAACCAATCGCTCTCGCCGGGATCCCGTCGTCGAGGGCCTTGATGAGTCGCTCCGTGACATCACGGGCAAATGCCGCGTCTTTATCCCCTGTACGGACCGCTTTGGAGAGCCGATCAAGTCGCCGATCGACCACAGCCAGGTCCGCAAGGATCAACTCGGTCTCGATCGTTTCGATGTCGCGGCGGGGATCGACGGTACCCTCGACGTGAGTGATGTCATCTGAGTCAAAACACCGAACAACATGCAGCACGGCATCTACTGAACGGATATGGCCGAGGAATTGATTACCAAGGCCTTCGCCCTCAGAAGCCCCCCGGACCAGACCGGCAATGTCCACGATCTCAACTGCAGCCGGGATCACCTTGCGGGTTTCAATTACGGACTCAAGCTGTTCGAGTCGCCGGTCAGGCACCGACACGATCCCCACATTCGGCTCGATGGTGGCAAACGGATAGTTGGCTGCCTCAACCCCGGCCGCCGTGAGAGCGTTAAAGAGGGTCGACTTGCCTACGTTTGGGAGACCAACAATTCCGGCCTGCATGCTGAATCCTTATTGGGTGAGCGGAAAACGTTAGCGGCCCTCGCCCGCCCCAAGATCACCGGATGCGATACGGTATAAAAGACAGGAGGCACAAATGACCACGCTGGCTGGCAGCATCACAAGACCCGAGGGTGCTTCGCATATACCACCCACCCCCATTGGCGAGCTTGAAGCGACCCTCGAGCTGCTCAGCAGCCATCGTCGAGCGTGGCTCGAGGTGGACATCGACGAACGTATCGCGCTACTTCAGTCCGTTATCGATAATGCCGTGGAGGTCGGTGAGGCCTGGGTTCGGGCTGCCTGCGACGCCAAGGGGATCCCGTTCGACGAACCGGTGGCCGGCGAAGAGTGGCATGCCGGGCCGGTACTCACCGCTCGCAATGCCCGACTGCTCATCCGGTCCTTGGAGGCTATCAAGGCGACCGGGACCCCGGTTATCCCTGGTCCGATAACCACCCGACCAAACGGGCAGACGGTCGCCCAAGTGTTCCCTGTCGATAATTGGGACAAGGTGCTCTGGCAGGGATACACCGGCCAGGTGTGGATGAAGCCAGGGATCACTCCCGGAAACCTCCGCTCGACGATGGCCGCCGCCTATCAGCCCAATGCAATACGTAACCCCGAGCTGGCCCTCGTGCTTGGTGCGGGCAACATCTCGTCAATCGCTCCCACCGACACCCTCTACAAAATGTTCGTCGAGAATGCCGTGGTTGTGTTGAAGATGAGCCCTGTCAACGAGTACATCGGTCCGTTCCTCGAACAGGTTTTTGCCGGCTTAATCGGGCGGGACTTTATGTCGGTGGTCTATGGCGGCGCCGATGTTGGCGCCTATCTCGCCACCAACCCAAACGTCGACTCCGTCCACATCACGGGCTCGGACAAAACGCACGATGCCATCGTTTTTGGTTCGGGGACCGATGGTGCCGAGCGCAAGAAAGCCAACGAACCACTGCTGACAAAACCGATCTCGTCTGAACTTGGCAACGTGAGCCCGGTCATCGTCGTGCCCGGACCCTGGTCTGAGAAGGATCTCGCCTTTCAGGGAGAGAACATTGCCGGAATGCTTACCCACAACGCCGGCTTCAATTGCATCGCCACCCGAGTCGTGATCACCCACGAAAAATGGAACCAGCGGGAAGCTCTTTTGGATGCCATCTCCGACGCGCTGCACGCGACGCCTGATCGGCGCCCGTACTACCCGGGGGCCAGAGAACGTTGGGAACACTTCCAGGCTTCACATTCCTCCGTCCGCACCCACGGGGATCATGCTGAAGGCGCCGTTCCGTGGACTCTGATTCACGATCTCGACACGGAGGACCCGGAACACTCCTGCTTCGCCGTCGAGGCGTTTGCAGGAGTCTTCGGTGAGGCACCGCTCAAGAGCGAGCGCTCCGTGGTCAGCTACATCCGCGACGCCGTGCGGTTCGCCAATGAAACCGCCTGGGGCACCCTCGGGGCTTCTCTCATTGTTCACCCGAAGTCACTCAAAGACCCCGAAATTGCCGCAGCCGTCGAACAGGCGGTCGCCGACCTGCGATATGGCACGGTCGGCGTGAACGTATGGGTTGGACTGGGCTTCGCCTTCATGAGCACCACCTGGGGAGCATTCCCCGGCCACCCGCTGAACGACATCCAGTCGGGGCGGGGCATCGTGCACAACACGCTCATGTTCGACCAGGCCGAGAAGTCGGTTGTACGGGGACCGTTCCGCCAGCCACTCAAGCCACTCTGGTTTGCGTCGAACAAGCAAAGCCACAACATCGCCAGAGGTTTGGTAGCGATGGAGTCAGACCCGTCAGGGATGGCACTGGCCCCCATTCTGGGAGCCGCCATCCGCGGCTGAAATACTGACCGCATAACAAAGAAGGGCCGCGGAAACCCGCAGCCCTTCTCTTGATTTCAGGTACTCCTACTTGGTGATCAGTTCAGCTTCCATACCACCATTGAAGTGATCCTCAATGGCACAAATGACCTGATAGGTACCGGCCGCTGGAGCCGTGAACGTGAAGGTCCCCGTATTGCCAGGATCAACTTCCTCTTCCCAATACACGAAGTCGGCCAGAAGCTCTTCCTCGGTCTCGGGGAGGTCGGCTTCACTGGCAATGGTGACGCCATCCTGGAGAATCACCCATTCATGACCCACAGTGCCATCGTTCGTGATGTTGATCGTGATCTGCTCACCTGCGGCAACGGTCCATGACGTCGGGTTCATTTTGAATTCGTCGAGTGTCACGTCGATCTCGCTGGCAGGTGCGGACGACCCACAACCCGCCAAAGCGAAACCAAGCACGGCGATCAGAATCAGTATCTTTCTAAACTGCATTAGTGCCTCCCGGACTATATATATATATTGGAGTCACCGTACCATTCTGAATCAACGAGCCGTCGCCAAAACCCACTGGTTGTTCTACGGCAGGGGAAACAATTCTTCCCTCATGCCAGCCTCGAAATGGCCGGGGATCAAACACACCAGGACCGTGAACGGATCGGTTTGGTCAATCGGAACCGCCACATCCAGAGTCTCACCCGGCTTCAGCTTGTAGACAATGGTGGTTTCATCAAAAGCCTGCTGGGCGAGCGCTACGTCAACAGCGGTCGGCAAAAGTGCCATGAACTCAGATAGGGCAGCGTCTGTGGTCAGTCGAAATTCGTGCGAGACCAGACCCTCGTTGACTATATGAAAGCCAACGGTTTCACCGCGAAAGAACTCGGTCGTAGCGAGATGGAACTCAAATTCCTTGATCGAGACGTCGACGGTCCGGTTGGTTCCCTCAATCAATACCCGAGGGGCGGGTGCCGAAGACTCGCCAGCGCAGGCGGCCAACGCAACAGCCAGAACGACAAGCACCTTCCAGCTAGCCACGAATCCTCCCGTATCGTCCGCTCCAGCCACGTTAGCAAGGGGCAGTGCGAAGAGGGTCTACAAACCGCCGCAACTTTCGGGATTCCCGGGTATTCGATAGTCCCTGCGACTCCTGACTTCGTCAGGCGTGCAGGATCATGTCAGCGGCCTTCTCGGCGATCATGATCGTTGGGGCATTGGTGTTCCCACGGGTGACCGTCGGCATGACGGATGCGTCTACGACCCGGAGTCCGTCGACTCCGAACACGCACAACTGTGCATCAACTACCGCCTCAGACTCATCTGATCCCATCCGGGCCGTACACGTCGGGTGGTAGAGCAATTCCGCCTTGGCCCGAATGTAGGAGACCAGCTCGTCGTCCGTCTTGGCGTCGTCGCCCGGGTGGAGCTCAGCGCCCCGATAAGCGTCAAGAACCCGCGAGCGGAGGATCTCCCTCGTCATCTTGATCCCATCAACCATCGACCGCAGATCGTCTGGATGGCTCAGTGCCGTACTCAAAATATCGGGATGAACTTCGGGATCCCTGCTTCGTAGTCGCACGTATCCGCGACTCTTCGGCGCCACCAGGGTCGGCCCGGCCGTCATGGCGTCTCCGTCATGTAGGTCGAAACCGTGACGATTGAAGTAGCCAGGTGCAAAATGAAACTGGATGTCCGGTGCGTCGAGCCCGTCGCGCGTATGGACGAAACCGCCCGCCTCGCCGACGTTCGATGAGAGCATGCCCTTCTTGAAAACGAGGTATTCGACCAGCCGAGCAGGCTTCTCGGCATGCGCCAGGCTTACCGGTTTGTGGACCTCGAAGGCATTCATGACCACGGGGTGATCTTGCAGATGATCCCCAACGTTCGGGTTGTCAACCAGCGCCTCAAATGCCAAAGTTCGTCAGGTGATCAGCAGGACCGATGCCGGACAACATCAGCAAGTGAGGGGAATTGTATGAGCCGCCCGACGCAACGACCTCGACATCGGCCCGGGCAGTCTTCATCTCGCTGCCGTGGCGGTAGCGCACTCCAACCGCCCGGCCATTCTCGATGAGAATCCTGTGTGCCACCGCGTTGGTTTCGACCGTGAGGTTGGGTCGCCCCATCACCGGTCGCAGATATGCCCTGGCAGTGCTCCAACGGACCCCTCCTTCTGAGTGACTTGGTACGCTCCCACCCCCACCTGATCGGCTCCGTTGAAGTCAGGATTTCGCGGGTGCCCTAAGTCAACGGCTGCTTCGACAAACGCTTCGGACAGTTCGTTGATCGATCGCTGATCGGCAACATTCAAAGGTCCGCCGATGCCGTGAAAAGCGTCCGCCCCCCGTTCGTTGTGTTCCGCTTTCTTGAAATAGGGAAGCACCTCCTCATAGGACCAGCCGCCACAACCGGAGGACGCCCAAGCGTCGTAATCAAGACGGTTGCCCCGGAAATAGATCATGGCATTCATCGAGGAAGACCCACCGAGCATCTTCCCCCGAGGCAAGTAAAGCTGACGATCGTCTGCATCGGGTTCTGGCTGCGTGAAGTAGTTCCAGTCCCGTTTCGACTGAAAGAGCTTGGAGAATGCGGCCGGCGGGTCAACATTCAGATGTCGGTCGGATCCGCCAGCTTCTAGGAGGAGAACCCGCCGTGCAGGATCGGCGCTCAGGCGGTTGGGAGGACCGAACCAGCCGAACCCGCCCCGACGATTACGTAGTCGAAGGTGGACATCCGCCGAGCTTACCGCACCCCGTTTCTGGGTCGAGTGTGCGTCCGATTTGTCATAGCCAATCTGGATGCACACTCGTCCTAGAAAGCGGGCGGGTTACTTGCGGTCCCGCACCGCTTCGACGTTGGCGAGGGCTTCGCGTAGGTCAGCCAACCAATCGGTTTCGTGCTGGCCAACCAGTTGCACGCACCAGGCGAGGGCTTCACTCCGACTTCTGGCGACTCCACCGTCGATCAGGGTATCGAGCAAGGCCCGTTCCTTGAGGCGAAGCCGCGTCATGGCCGGAACGGCCAGGTGGGTGAATACGGCGCGGGATTCCCCACAACTTGCCCCCCAAGAGACCTTCCGGTCGAACGTTCGCTGCGCTTCGTCCGCAATCTTCATTCGCTGCGGCCGGGTATCTTCCCGAAAACCCTCGATCCGACTCCGCTCGGCGACCCGGAGGTGATCCGCGTCGAGTCCTTCGGACGGTGGGCCGGGCAACGTACCCAAGACGAGGATCTCATCCCGGTCGCCACTCACCGCAAAGTCCTCAAACCAACCTTCCGGAAGTCTCCCCACAAACCAGGCTTTTACATCGTCCATGCTTATCCCTTCGTCAAGATTCCTTGATTGTAATAGATATTACATCATTACACGTGATTCTCGAACCTTGGTTGAACTTTCCGAACGCACACGGAAGCCGACGTAAGCTCCGCTCGAGAAGCACGTCCGACTCCACACCTTCGGCCAACCCGTCTCGGACGGATTTTCGCTCAAGAGCATTGAGGAACAGCTTCTGTGTGGTCGCGGCCTGACTGCTGAAGGGATTTGCCCGTAGCTTTCGCCTGACGTCCGAGCGACACAACCTCATCAGACTCGGTACCGTTGTCCAAGGAGGATGACGATCTGATATGAGTTACGCCCGGACGTACGAAGCATCCCAGCTCGATCCAGCACAATTCTGGGCGAAGGCTGCTGAAGAAATCGACTGGCTCATCCCCTTCGAAGTCGTACTCGACGACACCCGCCGCCCGTTCTACCGTTGGTTTAGAGGCGGTGTGATGAACACCTGCTACAACGCTCTCGATCGCCATGTGGCTGGCGGACGGGCGGCGCAAAACGCCCTCATCTACGACAGTCCCATGACCGGACAGATCCAGAGCATCACCTATGCCGAGCTACTTGAGAGAGTGGCGTTGTTCGCCGGAGCCCTCAGAAACCTCGGAGTCGAAAAAGGCGATCGGGTCATCATCTACATGCCAATGGTTCCCGAGGCCGTCATTGCCATGTTGGCATGTGCTCGAATCGGGGCCGTTCACTCAGTGGTATTCGGTGGCTTCGCAGCAAAAGAGCTGGCAACCCGGATCGACGACGCTCAACCAACGGTGATCGTGGCGGCCTCGTGTGGATTGGAACCGGGCAGAACTGTGGCGTACAAACCTCTCCTTGACGAGGCAATCGCCATGTCGGCCCACGACCCTGGGGCTTGCATCATCCTGCAACGGCCCGAGCTGGAAGCCGACTTGATCAAGGGCCGGGACGTAACCTGGGAGCAGGCGATCGAAGGGGCCGAGCCAACCGAATGTGTGGCGGTCATGGCGACCGACCCGTTGTACATTCTCTACACCTCGGGCACGACCGGGGTTCCCAAGGGCGTTGTTCGCGACAACGGTGGCCATGCGGTAGCTCTCAACTGGTCAATGCGGAACGTGTACGGAGTGGAACCCGGGGATACGTTCTGGGCAGCTTCCGACGTCGGCTGGGTGGTCGGGCACTCGTACATTGTCTACGGTCCCCTCCTGGCCGGATGCACCTCCGTCCTATTTGAAGGCAAGCCAGTCGGAACTCCCGATCCGGGGACCTTCTGGCGGGTAATAGCCGAGCACAACGTCAAGGTCCTTTTCACCGCACCAACGGCTTTCCGGGCCATCAAACGAGACGATCCCACCGGCAGCTACCTCGCCAACTACGACCTCTCGGGTTTCAAAGCTCTTTTCCTGGCCGGCGAGCGTTGTGACCCCGACACCCTCAACTGGGCATCCGAAAAGCTCGGCGTTCCGGTACTCGACCACTGGTGGCAAACCGAGACGGGCTGGGCCGTGGCAGGCAATCCCCTCGGCATCGAACTCTTGCCAGTCAAACCAGGTTCGGCCGGTGTTCCGATTCCGGGCTATCGGGTGGAGGTCGTTGACGACGAAGGCACGATCGTTCCGCCCGGCGAGATTGGCTCGGTCGTGATCCGACTCCCCATGCCGCCTGGCACGCTGCCAACACTTTGGAATAACGAAGCCGGATATGAATCCTCGTATCTCTCCCGATATCCAGGCTATTACCTGACCGGCGACGCCGGGTTCAAGGACAACGACGGTTATATCTCGATTATGAGTCGCATCGACGACATCATCAACGTGGCGGGCCACAGGCTCTCGACGGGCGGGATGGAGGAGATCCTGGCCGATCATCCCGACGTCGCCGAATGCGCGGTGATCGGGGTAGATGACGACCTCAAGGGTCAGGTCCCGATCGGGTTCGTAGTTCTCAAGAGCGGCGTCGATCGAGACCATGCCGAAATCGTTGCCGAGCTGGTCGCAGCCGTCCGACAGCGGATCGGCCCGGTGGCCGCGTTCAAGGAGGCCACGGTCGTTGCCCGGCTGCCCAAGACCCGATCGGGGAAAATCCTACGATCGACCATGCGGAAGATCGCCGAAGCACAATCGTGGTCGGTCCCGGCCACGATTGACGACCCCGTCATCCTCGAAGAAATCGGAGAGGCGCTCGCCACTATCGGATATCCGAAGGTTTGACGATGGAACATCATGCCGATTTCGCGGTGGCTCTGACCCAACATCTCGTCGTCACCACCAGTGCAGATCCCGATGACGGACACGGGCCGATCGAGGGCCATGTCATCTCTCTGGGATGGTGGGTCCAGCCAGGTGCAGATGCCAACCCCGACCATGAGCCTGCCGGAACGCTCTACCTCGTTGTTGACGAACGTCGACCCCGCCCGATGTGGGTACGACAGGCACACCTCACGTCCGTGCGTCTCGCCAGATGATCGAATGGTTCCGGCAGGCAACCGTCGATCCTTCACTCGTAGTTCTTGAGGGTTTCCACGCCGTGAAACACGCCCACCGTTTCGGGGCGGAAGTGGTGGCAGTGATTCACGATCAAGAGCGGGTACTCGATCAACTGACAGCCGTTGCTCCCGACATGATGCGGGTCGTCCAACAGGCAAGTCCCGTTGACGCGGAGACCTTTGCCAGCCTGTTCCGGCACCCACACCCGACCGGCCTGGCGGCGGTCGCCAGGCGGCCACTGCCGATTGATGTCAACGAGATCACACGGACCTCGCCAATAGTATTCCTCGACGGCCCACGCCACCTCGGCAACATCGGGGCGACCATTCGCATCTCGGCGGCAGGTGGAGCCTCGGGGCTCATCGTGACTGGCGACGTGAACCCGTGGCACCCGGCGGCCCTCCGGGGGTCGGCCGGACTCCATTTCGCCTTGCCAATAATTCACGCCGCAGAGATGCCGCCCACCGACCGACCCATCATTGCGTTCGACCCCGAAGGCGACGATGCCGCCGGATACATCCCTCCAACCGACGCCATCCTGGCATTCGGGAGCGAGCGCACGGGATTATCCGATACAACGAAGGCCGCCGCTGACCACCTCATCGCCTTTCCGATGAGAGGCGGGGTGTCGAGTATCAACCTGGCAGCCTCAGTCGGAATCGGTCTCTACATGTGGCGCCTCAATCAAGCCACTCAAGCCGAGGTATAGGCTGAGCCTCATGAGCGATCCACTCACAGCCTGGCACCGGTTCATCGCCGAAAAAGACATTGCCTACCTCGACAATCTTCTCGACGACAACGTCAGCTTCCGACCGCCAACGTATTGGAAGACCCGGATTGGGAAACCAATCACCATGCTGATCTTGTCGAGCGTGATGGAGATTTTTGAAGACTTCGAATACCGCCGACAGTGGATCGACGGCGAAAATTGGGCGCTGGAGTTCTCGGCCCGTATTGGCGACCTGGCCCTCAAAGGCGTCGACCTCATCCGACTTGAGAACAACAAGATCGTCGACCTCGAAGTGCTCATTCGCCCACCGAATGCCATCAATGCTCTCCGCCACGAAATGGTCACACGATTGGCCGCCCTCGGCGGCGAATGACGAGGTATTCCCACATCCGACCAAGGCACACGCCTTGTACGCGAAGGGAACGCCCCCGTCTAACCCATACTGCCCCCGACCTCGTCATCGTTGAGGCGTTCGAGCGAGACCTGGCAGCGGCGCTCAGCTAGGGCTTGCACTCCCAATGACCCCAGGCGTCGCCCGGATGACCACTACGAATAGAGAAGTCAACGAGATACGCAGCAACAGCCACGTTGGCCTCCGGATCAAGCCGGGAGTAGCCGTTCCATCCTGACAGGACGCTCATCCACGCCCAGGTGCCGTCAAGAAACTGGAACAGGCCAGTGGCACTGGAGTTCTTATTCTTGGCATTGGGGTTGCCGCGCGACTCACAGGCCATAACCCGCATCGCTTCATCAACCCGGTCGGCCGGAAAGTACTTCTCAACCAACCAGCGCCACTGTTCAACGGACCCTGTCCACCTCTGCTTGGCCTGCTCCTGTTTAAGGGTTGCTTGCGCCTCCCGGTAGGCAGTATCAGCAGCTTCAAGGTTGCGAAACGCTTCGGCGACTCGTTCATCTGCCAAAGCGAAGAGCCCATCGAGCTCGATTCGCATCGCGGCCAACTCATTGTTGAGGGCGGCCAACTCATCGAGTGCCAACTGCAGCTCCACTGTGTGTTCCGCCAGGTCGGCCCGGCGAGTGTCGAGTTCCTCGAACAGCCCTTCGTCGAGATCCGAGGCTCGCTTGATGGTTTCGTTGGCGACCGACATCGACTCAAATGACCCACTGAGGAAGAGCGCGCTACCTGGCGCCGCCAGACTCCGGATGTATGCACCAACCGCTCGCTCTTGCGATTCGCGGTCGAGATTGATGACCTCCGAGCGGACAACGTCCATGTCGGATCGTTGCGCGGCGATCTCCAACCCGACCGATTCGAGATCGGCGTTCACCCGTTGGTACGTGGTCAGGGTTTCGCTTAGCCGGAGCTCAAGATTGGTCGCCGTCGCCTGATCCTGGACGTACACGCCTTCAGCCGTCTGGCGGGCGCCCTGCGTTTCGGCGGCCACTCGCTCCGCCTTCTCAAGTTCAGTCTCTGCATTCGCCACCAGGCCGCCGAACAGGAGCCCGGCGACAAGCACACACACAAGAAGAGCCGTAAAGGCCCGGAATCGAGACACGCCGCGCAGGCTACCGCCAGATCAACTTGATCTGGGGGACCTACCTTCGGCCGCTGAATTCGGCATGCGGGCACGGCGCACGCCAGACTGGCGACATGACAGCAGTATCCGATCTCGACTGGCGACTCATTGCCAGCGCCGTTCTGGTGATTACGGTCTCGACGCTCCCCGCCTTTATCACGGCTGCCGCCATCGCCCAGGCCGGCCCCGATATCGGATACGGCCCCCAGAAGCTGGGCATCCTCACCTCGATCTACTTCCTTACGGCGGCGGTTTCGTCCTCGAGGATCGGCAATCTGGTAGAACGCGTCGGGTGGCGTCGAACGATGCGATTCAATGCGATCGCGGCATCAATCCTTCTCCTGGTGGTGGCAACGGCAGTTCGCAACATATGGACGCTTGGACTGGTACTGGCCGTCGCCGCGGCGATCTACGGTGCGGCCAATCCAGCCGCCAATCTCGCCCTGGCGAGACACATCCCCGAGGATCGCCGCGGCCTCGTCTTCGGTATCAAACACGCCGGGATTCCCACCGCCAGCTTCCTGGCTGGGATCGCCATCCCTGCGGTCGTACTGACGCTCGGATGGCAGTGGGCCTACGCATTCGGAGCGATGATCGCCGTCGGGGTGTTCTGGCTAATCCCCACCGATACCGGTCGCCCGACGGACAGTCAACCGACCGATCAACGAACGCCGATGACGTCGCGTTGGCTGGCCGTCCTGGGGATCGGGAGTGGCTTCGCCACCCTGGCGGCCGGGATCCTGGGCACCTTCCATGTCGATGCGGCCATCGCATATGGTTTCTCGGAGGCCGATGCCGGCACACTGCTGGCGGTCGCTTCGCTCACAACGATCGTCGCCAGGGCCACCTACGGACACCTGGCCGATCGGACCGGGGCGAGCGGTCTTGGGTTCATGATCTGGCTTTCGGTTCTTGGCGCGGCGTGTTTCTTCGCGCTCGGTACCAGTCGTTCGATCTGGTTCGCGGCGATCACCCTGGCGGCGTTTTCAACGGGATGGGCATGGCCGGGGTTGTTGACCTACGGCGTGGTGCGGGCCAACGCCGGTCGGCCCGCCGGATCCACTGCGATCACCCAGGCGGGAATCTTCCTGGGAGCGGGTGCCGGCCCGGCGCTATTCGGTTGGCTGATCGAAAATCGGTCATATCAGGCTGCCTGGAACGTCACCGGTATCAGCCTGCTCGTTGCCGCCGGACTGGTAGCTACCGTTCGGACACGAGGCGTACCTGTCGCGTAACGTTCAAACCATGAAATCGAACGCCGCCACTGTGACCCAATACCTCGCCGAGCTTGCACCCGAACGACGCGAAGCTATCGAGACGGTCCGCAAGGAGATTCTCCGACGCCTCCCCGAAGGGTATGTCGAGACGATGGGCTTTGGCATGATTGCCTACGTCGTACCGCTCGACGTTTACCCCGATACCTACAACAAACATCCGCTCATGTACGCCGCCCTGGCCAACCAGAAGAACCACATGGCCTCTATCTGTCTGCCATCTACGGCTCACAACCACACCGCGCCAAGTTCAAAGTGGCCTACGCAGCCACGGGCAAGCGATTCGATTGTGGCAAAAGCTGCGTACGGTTCCGACGACTCGACGACTTACCATTACAAGTGGTTGGCGATGCCATCGCCTGTCGAGGGTTCGAGCCCGAGGCCGTCCACCCGGCCAGGCGGTCTAAACCCGACCAGCCTCGACGTCAGCCACCAGGACGAGACCCGAGCGATCATCGAGCGTTGTGAGCGTGACTATGGAGTCGCCAAGCAGACGATCAGAACGGGCGACGAGCGAGCCCAACTGGGTGTACACCGCGTCCCCCGGGCACGAGGTGCTCGCTACATCACGATGCCCGAACACGGTATCCAAGCCGACGCCGAACTTGGAGGAACCCCAGGCGATAAGACCGACTGTAGAAGCGAGCTGCGGTTCCGATGGCAGCTGGCTGTTGAATTCCCCTTCACAGCAGATAAGCAAGTGGCCGGTCGGGTCATAGTTGGTGGAGGTATCTCCGACCGCCCAGACAGGACGGCCCTCGTAAATGTGCCCGTTCCGATCGACGATGTAGTGATAGGCAAGATCGGGCCATCCCAGGTCCTGCTGGTGATACGCCTGATGCTCGCGCATACGGCCGGGAGCATCGCTGTTGTCCTCAAGAAGCGAGGCCGTGTGATGGATCGTGATGCGGGTGATTTCGTGTTCGACGAACGTGCCCACCACCGGCGATGCGCCCCAACCTTCTTTGGAAATGATGACCAACTCGAGCGGGGCGAGGCTGTCAGGCGCGGTCGTAGGAACCGGAGGCGGGACCGTCGAACTCGAAGCAACCGACTCGAAGGAGGCTTGTCCGAGCGTAACCGGCAGGGCGGCGCCGGCCTCTTGCCGTAGCCAACCAACCCCGGCGCCGACGGTTCCGAGCCCAACAATCAATTTGAGAAACCGACGACGACCAAACATGGAATGGCAAGGTTAGGCGATGGCCTCGACCCGAATCACGGACCACGCCGCCACCGACTCTCACCGCTGTCACAGACGGGACCTCTAGGGTCAATACCGTGCCTAAACGAGTGCAGCCAAGTGACCCGGTGCCCGGACAGCCGCACGATCTGATCTCAGTGCTGCTCGATCGATCGGCTCCCTACGGCGATAGTGACCATGGCGCCATGGACCTCGGAGCCTATGACGACCCCGAAGTAGCTGGTGCCCACGAGCAAATCTGTGCGGACCCGACCGAAGACCGCGAGCGCGTCGACAGCTGCCGAGAATCGCTGCTGGAGATAGGTCTCAGGCGCACTGTGAGTCTGCACTAAAACCGCCCTACCGTTCGCCCCACCCGCTGGTCAGCGGGTTGGCAGAGTGCTGATTGCCTCAATCCGGGCCATAGCCATCCGCACGGCCGCCTCGTTGGGGGTTATCGAAAGAGCTCTGGCCGATTCCAAAATGGCCAGAGTCCGGTCGCCAAGCCCTTGAACCTGGGCAATAGCCCGCTCGGGTTTGTACCCATGCAGTTCGTCGGCGACGTTGATGACCCCTCCGGCATTGGCGACGAAATCAGGGACGTACACGATGTTGCGTTCGGCGAGTCGCTGAGCGTCTGCATCGGTGGCCAGTTGATTGTTGGCCGATCCGACGATGAGACGACAGTTGAGCTTCGGAATGCTTTGCACATCAAAGACGGCTCCAAGAGCACACGGCGAAAGAATGTCGACGTCGGCAAACAAGATGTCTTCCTTCGGGATCTCTTTGACGCCAAACCGCTCCACGGCCCGGTCGACCGCCGGCTCCCAGGCGTCAGCGACGAGGACCTCGGCTCCGGCTTCAACGAGCAGTCCGACGTAGTCCATCCCGACCTTTCCGACCCCCTGGACGGCCACCCGGCGGCCCCGCAGGTCGGTTGAACCGAAGACGTAGCCGGCCGCCGCCTGCAGAGAAAAGAACAAGCCGAGGGCAGTAGCGGGCGAAGGGTCGCCCGATCCGCCATTGACCGATGACGTTCCGGTGACCCATCTCGTCTCGCGCCGGACGCATTCCATGTCCTCGATCGTGGTCCCGACATCCTCAGCGGTGACGTACCGGCCGCCCAGCGACTCGATCAACCGGCCGTAGGCCAGGAGAAGATCCTCGGTCTTGATCTGGCGGGGGTCCCCGATAATGACCGCCTTTCCGCCGCCGTGATCGAGTCCTGCTGCGGAGTTCTTGAGGGTCATCCCCTTGGAAAGACGCAAGACGTCTCGAAGCGCCTCTTGGTCGGAGGTATACGGATAAAAACGGGTGCCACCCAGGGCGGGCCCGAGGGCAGTCGAATGAATGGCAATGATGGCCCGCAGGCCGCTCGCGTCATCAGCGCCGTACAGAACGTGGGTATGCCCGTCACGGTCCGCTGAGGAAAATACACCCATGGTGAGGGTCCCTTCCCTGATCGGTTGTTAGGTACCAGGCTACCTCTGGCGTCCGGTCAGTGGCCACCACCAAACGCGCACAATTGGTGAGTCATTCGACCCTCGTTCAGCCCTCCGCGGGCACACGGGCTACTCGACGTAGATGATGGTCTTGCGCTTGGTGACCTTCCCCCGGCGGAGCGGGAGTACCGTCGTCAAGATCTTGTAGGTCGTGCCGAGGAATGGAATCTTGGCGAAGATTCCTTGCGGTCCTCGCACCATCCGCCCGGTTTCCACATCGTATTTGGCGTGGTGCCAGGGACACACAAGGCAGCCGTCCGACGCGATCGAACCGTCTGCCAGGTCGGCCATCAAATGGCGACATCTCCTCGTGACGGCGAACAATTCGCCATCGGCGTTGCCGACCGCGTATGGTCCGGCGCCGACGACTTTGCCGGGTGGCAGCTTGGCGACCGAACAGACTTTGATCTCTTCTGACATAGCGCCTCCTGGTGGTTCTCTCGCGAAGCCTACTGCGTGCGTACGTTGGCTGAGGATGGATGATCGCCATCGTCCGGTCAGAGTTGATGGAGCCGACCATCTTGGAATCTATGATCTAAAGGTCGCCCCGAGGAGTGTCACCGTGCAATTCACCGACGAGCACCACCAGTTCCGAAAAGTCGTGCGAGAGTTTTTCGAACGTGAGATCAACCCACATGTCGATGAGTGGGAAGAACTCGGCATGATGCCGCTGCATGACATCTTCCGGCAAATGGGGGCACTGGGTTTCCTCGGCCTCGAGTATGACCCGGAATTTGGCGGTCAAGGTGCCGATCATCTCTTCACCGTGGTTCTCGCAGAGGAAGCTGGCCGCGCTCACAACGGGTCAATCGGCATGGCCCTCGGAGTTCAGGTCGACATGGCTACCCCATCCTTGGCCCAATTCGGGACCTCCGAGCAGAAGACGAAGTTCCTGGTGCCGGCACTGCGCGGGGAGATGGTGTGTGGCGTTGCCGTAACCGAGCCCGACGCGGGGTCCGACGTCGCCGGCATCAAAACCCGCGCCGTTCGCGATGGTGATGAGTGGGTTATCAATGGGTCCAAGATCTATATCACGAGCGGCCTCCAGGCGGACTGGCTCTGTGTGTTGATCCGCACGTCCGATGAAGGCGGATACGAGGGAATGTCACAGGTCATTGTCGAAACCAAAACTCCCGGCTTTGACGTCTCGAAGAAGCTGGACAAGCTCGGTATGCGGGCTTCGGACACCGGCTTGCTGTCATTCACGGACATGCGAGTTCCGGTGGCCAACACCATCGGGAACATTGGAACGGGCTTCCAACAGCAGATGTCTCAGTTTGTCGTCGAACGAATGTGGGCGGCGTACTCGTCGGTCGGCGGTATGGATCTGGCACTCGAACGCACCAAGAACTACCTCAAGGAACGCCAGGCATTCGGCAAACCATTGATCAAGAACCAGTACATCCAGTTCAAGCTGGCCGAACTGGCGGCAGAGGTCGACCTGCTTCGCCACTACAACTATGCCCTGGCCGCCTCGCACATGCGGGGAGAGAACCCGGTCCGCATGGCCACGATTGCCAAGCTGAAGTCGGGCCGCCTGGCCAGAGAAGTTGGTGACTGGTGCCTCCAGTTCCACGGTGGCGTCGGGTATATGGAAGAGACCTGGACCGCCCGGTACGTGCGGGACGCTCGACTGGGATCGATCGGCGGCGGTGCCGACGAAGTCATGCTTCAAGTACTCGCCCGGATGGACGGCTATTCCTGAGTCGACTCGGGCAGCTCGAGCAGTTGGACCAAGTTGCCGTCGGGGTCCGCAAACGTCGCGACCCAACCGCCCCACTTCTCGCGTTCGGCATACCGGACGATTTCAACGCCTGCCCGGGCGAGATGAGCAACCGCCGCCTCGACGTCCCCGGTGGCAAAGTTGATCATGATCCGTTTTGGATCCTGGGATGGCCCTTCGACTTCTGAATGAACGGCCACGGTCAGGCGCTGATTTTCAAACTCAAAATTGATAAAGCCCTGGCGATCAGATCGAACAGGCAATCCAAGAGTATCCCGATAGAACCTGGCCATCGCCTCGAACCGATCGAGGGAGGTGAAGATCAAAATTCCGGCCGGTTGGACAGGCCCGAGGGACATCAGTGGGTGACTTCTGCGAAGCCGCGTCGCCAATACACCAGTGGGTCACGTTCGGCAAGGAACTGTCCGGCCTCTACCCGGCCGATGAAAACAAAATGGTCACCTGCGTCGATCTCAGATTCCAAGCGACACTCAAAGTAGGCATACACCGACTCCGACAATATCGGTCCGCCGACTTCAGTAGCAGGCTCGTCATAAGAAATACCCAGAAAACGGTCAGCGGACTTCGAGGCCATCGTGAGAGCCAGGTCCCCGGTACCGGCGGCCAGGAAATTGACCGTGAAGCCCCGGCGATCGCGGATCGCTTCCAGTGATGAGGAGTCCTTGCCAAGACATACCAACACGAGCGGCGGATCAAGGCTCACCGACGAAAACGCACTCACGGTCAAACCAGTTGGTCGGGCGTCGCTGTCGAAGGTGGTGACGACGGTTACCGAGGCAGCCACGTTCCCCATGACCGTCAGGAAGGTGTATTCATCCACGTGCTCAGGCTCCTCAGGTCGACCCGGTGAGGGTACCTGGCTCGCTCAAAACCTGCGCGATCACGTCACCAGAAGATCGTTGAGGTAGAGGCTGATCTCGTGGGCGAGATCAAGCTCGTCGCAGAGCTGCTCTTTCCCCAAAAATATGTCTGCAAGTGAGATTCCGATTCGGCCGACGACCACCACCCGCCGTTCGGCTGCGTCGGTCACTGCCCCGAATGAGTCAATAGCCGACACCTCGACCGGAAATCGCATTCCCCCGATCCCGGCAAGTTCTGTCGCGAGAAGCAACAGATCCGGCTGCTGATCGAGAGGCGGCAAGGCCCAGTTGAAACCCAGTGTCAGACCAAAAACATCGTCGGGCGCCTCAACGTCGACTGGCATATCCTGGACGTGATCCTCGAAGTCGAGGATCACACGAGGATCGACATCAAGCGCCATATGAAGGTCGAGCGCACCACCGCACGTTTGTTCGGGATGGACGTCGATCTCCCACATCTGGCTGAGCGAATAGGTTTCGATGAAATGGCGCTCGTCGTGGACATGGAACCCATGATCCATGGCGTGACTTTTCAGATCGGCAACAAAGCCGGCGATATCAACTGCAGCCACACGGTCCTCTCAACAATTCGGCCAGGGAGTCCAGCCACTTTGGGTATACAGCCAATAGGCAACGGCCGTATTTGCTTCACCATCGTAGATGCTGGCGCCCGACCATCCGGCTGCGGCAGCCCGACTGTCCCACGCGGAGATCGAGTGTTGGAAAAGCCCGCCATACCCGTTCGGGTTGTAGGCATTCGTGTTGAGTCCGCTTTCGCACACGGCGATCCGGATCGCCACATCGACCTCGTCGCCGGAGAAATATCGACTGAACAGGTCACGGGCCTCGGCCTGGGTCAATACACCCGAATAGGCCGATCCCGTCGTCGTCGTGGTTGTGGGGGGTTCGGTCGTAGTCGTGGTCGGCGCCTCGGTGGTCGTCGTGGTCGGCGGCTCGGTAGTAGTCGTTGGCGCATCCGTGGTCGTCGTGTGCACGTGTGTGGTGGTCGTGGAGGGGGCAAGCGTGGTCGTCGTGGGGTCGATGGGCGTAGTCGTGGTCACCGGCGCCTCGCTCGTGGACGAGGTCGTCACCGCAAGGGCACCGGACCGTTCACGGGCGGCCGGAGCCAAAGAATTCACCGCCCTGGCTTGGATCACAAGCTCCTCGACCGTGATCGGGGCAGCTTCACCGAAGGTCGGGTCAGGTACCGCCATGATCGTCGTCGTCGACGATGTTGTGGCCGCCGCCTGAATCCGCGCGTTCGCTCCACCGGTGAGCCAGATCAGCCCGAAGATCAATCCGGTGAGTAGAAGTGCGAGAACCGCACGAACAGATGCCTTGTCCGCCACAGACACCCGCAGAAGGGTACCGGCGACAGGTTGCTATTCACAAATGAAATTGGCGTGCTTGTATTGCTACATGACGTGGCCCTTCAGTCCTCCACTCGAAACCATGGAAGCGAAAGTGTCCGAAAAGTGGCCAAAAGGGAGCTTCGCGTACGAACCAAAATGGGATGGATTCAGGGCAGTCGTGTGGTCGAACCCGGGCGGTCGGATCGACTCACGAAACCAACGGCCCCTCCTTCGGTACTTCCCCGAACTCGAAGGTGCCATCGCTCAACTCCCGGAAGGCACGGTGGTTGACGCCGAGATCGTGGTTGTCATAGATGATGTGACCACCTTCGACACGCTCCAACTTCGTCTCCATCCGGCCGCCTCCCGTGTTGAAAAACTCTCGAACGAGATCCCCGCCCGACTCGTCGCCTTCGATCTCTTGGCCGACCGGGGTGAGGACATTCGCATGCTCCCGTTTTCAGAACGCCGCGCACGACTTGAAGAGCTGATGCGGTCGCTCGATCAACCCTGGAACCTGACCCCTTCCACCACCGACGAAGCCACCGCCAAACGATGGTTCGACGAGTTCGAGCCAACCGGCTGCGACGGGATCATCGTAAAGCCGCTGGACCAGGCCTACATCCACGGAAAGCGAGCGGTGATCAAGATCAAGCATCGCCGGACCATCGATTGTGTCGTGGGCGGCTATCGGGTTCACAAAGATGGCGACAAGATCGGTTCGCTGTTGCTGGGCCTCTACAACGATGGCGGTGACCTGCATTTCATCGGCCACTGCTCGGGTTTTCAAGATGCGGACCGGGTAGAGATGCTCAACCAATTCGAAGCGCTTCGCTCCGACGAGTCCTTCGGTGAGGAAGCCAGGGTGCCTGGCGGAGATAGCCGGTGGTCGGCAGGCAAGGATCTGTCCTGGGTTCCCATCGTGCCCGGAGTCGTGGTCGAAGTCAGTTATGACCAGCTGGAGGGCTATCGGTTCCGGCACGCCACCCGGTTTCACCGGTGGCGCCCCGACAAAGATGCGGTTGACTGCACGATGGACCAGCTCGAACGGCCGGACGGCCTGGGGTTCTCGGACATGATCGCCTATGGCTAGCGAAGCCTTCATTGAGGTAGACGGCGAATCGATCCGCATCTCGTCGCCGGACCGAATCGTCTTTCCAGAGCGGGGTTGGACCAAGCTCGACGTCGCGAACCACTTTGCGGCAGTCGCCGACGGCGCCCTCAACGGGATCTTTGGTCGCCCGACCATGTTGAAGCGGTATATGAAAGGGGTGCGCGAACCGCCGGTCTACCACAAGCGGGCCGACAAGAACTCGCCGTTCGAGACCGTCGAAATTCGGTTCCCTTCACAACGGCCCGGCATCATGAACGTGCCGCGAACCAGAGCTGACATTCTGAGATTGGTCCAACTCGGGTGTCTTGACTTTCATCCGTGGCCGGTGCGGGCCGAGGACATCGACCATCCAGACGAGCTCCGGATCGATCTAGACCCGACCGACGGATTCGGTTTCGAAGACGTCCGCGAGGCTGCTCGGGGTGCCAAGGCGTTGTTCGATGAGGTGGGACTCGTGAGCTGGCCTAAGACATCCGGCAGCCGGGGCATCCATATCTATGTGCGCATCGAGCCGATCTGGGATTTCTTCCAGGTCCGGCGGGCGGTGCTGGCATTTGCGAGAGAGTTAGAACGGCGCATGCCTGGTGCCGTGACGACCAAATGGTGGAAAGAAGAACGAACCGGGATCTTCATCGACTTCAATCAGATGGCCCGCGACAAGACCGTATCGTCTGCCTATGGCGTTCGACCAACCGGATATATATCGACCCCGTTCGACTGGGACGAACTCGATGAGGTGTCGATCGAACGGTTCCCCATGCAAGGATTTGCCGATCGGTACGCCGACGTCGGCGATCTCACCGCCGGAATGGATCATAACGCCGGCTCTATCACAACCCTCCTGGAGTGGATGGCCCGCGACGAAGACAACGGAATCGGTGACGCTCCCTGGCCACCTCACTACCCGAAACAGCCTGGCGAACCTCCTCGGGTCCAGCCGTCCAAACAGCGGCGCCCCGACGAGGACTATTAAATGCGGTTTCGTCTCTTCGGGTTTCCAATCGAGTTCAACATCACCATCCTGTTGCTGTTCTATTTCGTCGGCCAGGGATTCGAACCGGCCATCGCCGTTGTGGCCGGATTGGCCGCGGTGCTCTCCATCCTCGTCCATGAACTCGGCCACGCTTTCATCGCGAAAGGGCTCGGCGGAAAGGTGCAGGGCATCACCTTGCATGGCCTCGGAGGTGTCACCTCCTGGACCGGGGGTCGCAACACCGGATGGCCGCGCATCGCAGTCGCAGCGGCCGGATCGGTCACTTCGATCGTCATCGGGGCAGCCATCTGGTTGCTCGCCTCGTTCGGTGTCCTCGGTGATCTCGCTCAACTGGTCCTCGACGCCCCCTGGCGGGTGTATCTCGGCGACGCTCTCAATGCAGGCAACTCACTCGTGTTCTTTCTCGGAGTTTTCGTGTGGGCCAACACGATCCTCGGCGCTTTCAACCTTCTCCCGATCGGAGGCCTCGACGGTGGGACGATCCTCAGCGAGCTCATCGAGAAGGCCCTGCCTGGTTCGGGACGGCTTCATGGCGCCATCATCGGGCTGATCGTGGGGGCGGCCGTGGCCATCCTCCTGTATCAACGGGGGTTCACGTTCGCCCCGATCATTATCGGTATCTTTTCGGTGCAAGCCCTGGTCAGAGCGTTTTCTTCACGACCGGTCAAGTAACCTTCCGGCGATGGACATCATTGAAACGATCCGATCGTCGGTCATCGGCGATTCCGATGTCGTTGATGGACCGTTCGGTCCTCGACTGGTCACCTACGCCGATTACACGGCCTCGGGCCGTTCACTGACCTTTATCGAGGACTTCATCCGGAACGAAGTTCTTCCGCTATACGCCAATACCCACAGCGAAACCTCGGGCACCGGTCGCCAAACGACCCGGTTCCGCGACGACGCCCGGCATCTCGTCCGGCGCGGGGTGGGCGCTACCGATGAGCACGCTGTGGTGTTCGTTGGTTCTGGAGCGACGGGGGCGGTCGACCTGATGATCAGGGTCCTCGGCTTGCGGATCCCGGCCGAACTGGACGCGCAGTACCAGTTGACCCAACACATCCCGGCGCAAGAACGGCCGGTGGTCTTCTGCGGACCCTACGAACACCACTCAAACGAGCTTCCGTGGCGCGAATCGATCGCCGACGTCGTGCGAATCCCGGAGGACCGCGACGGCCACATCGACCTTTCGGCACTCGAGGTCTCCCTCAAGGAGTACGAGGCGCGACCACTTAAGATCGGAACATTCTCAGCTGCTTCCAACGTTACGGGCATCATCACCGACCACGCCGCAGTCGCGGCACTCTTGCATCGTTACGGCGCCTACTCATTCTGGGATTACGCGGCGGCCGCCCCGTACATCGGCATTGACATGGACCCCGTTAGCCCCGAAGACGCCCATAAGGACGCCATCTTCATCAGCCCCCACAAGTTCATCGGGGGACCCGGCACCCCGGGGGTCCTGGTGGCTCGCAAGGAACTCTTTCAGAACAAGGTCCCCGCCGTTCCCGGTGGAGGCACCGTGGCCTACGTCAATACCGAAGAACATCTGTATCTAACCGACATCGAACATCGTGAAGAAGGCGGGACACCTGCCATCATCGAATCAGTACGGGCCGGTCTCGTGTTCCAGCTCAAGCTGGCCGTCGGCTCCGACCGGATACGAGCCCTTGAGCATACGTTCATCAAGCGGGCCATCGCCTCGTGGAAGACCAATCCGAACATCGAAATCCTCGGGAACATTGACGCTGACCGACTATCGATCGTGTCGTTCGTCATCCGCTACGAGGGTCGGTACCTCCATCACAACTACGTGGTCGCCCTTCTTAACGACTTGTTCGGCATCCAAAGTCGGGGAGGCTGCTCCTGCGCCGGTCCGTACGGGCATCGATTGCTCGGCATTGATATGGATACCTCACATCAGTACGAACAAGAGATTCTTCGTGGCTGTGAAGGGATTAAGCCTGGCTGGGTGCGAGTCAACTTCAACTATTTTCTCGCAGAGGAGACCTTTGACTTCATTGTCGAAGCCGTTCATCTCGTCGCCAACGAGGGCTGGAAGTTGCTCTCGTGTTACCGCTTCGACTCCCATACCGGTGTATGGCGACACAAGGACGCCCCCGAGGACACGGCATTGAGCCTGACCGACATCAGCTATGAATCGGGTTCGATGACCTATCCGGATCGGCGCCGAACCGCCGACAGCTCGGCCCTCGGTGACTATCTTGATGAAGCCCGGATTCTCCTGGACCGGGCCCAGACCGAACCTCCCTGCGAACCTGCTCCCCACCTTGACCTCGAAGCCGAGGCACTACGGTGGTTTCCAGTCGCTGCCGAGATCCGACCGCGACCAAACGGTTCGTGACCGAAGTCGCTCCGTCGCCCAGTCGTCGCGACGAAATACGATCTGGCCTTATTGATACGCTCCCCCTGCTGCTGGCTGTCATCCCCTTCGGGTTCGTCGTCGGCGTCGCGGCGGTTGGCGCCGGTCTTTCAACACCGTTGTCCATCGCCGCGTCCGGAATCATCTTTGCCGGTGCGGCTCAACTTGCGACCATGTCACTAGTGGGCGCCGGGGCGGCCTGGCCGACCATCATCGGTACCGCCCTAGTGATCAATGCCAGGCACGTCATGTACTCGGGAACCCTGGTACGACCACTCGGACATCTCCCCAGAGCCTGGCGCTGGTTGGTGTCCTACCTGATGATCGACCAGGTATTTGCGTTGACCGTCACCCGATCACGCGATGGAAACGACCATCCCGACCTCCATTGGTACTCGGTGGGCATCGGCCTTACGCTCTGGATCGTTTGGATGATCGCCACCTCGGTTGGGGTGATCGTCGGGGCAAGTATTCCGGGTTCCTGGGGACTCGGGTTCGCGGCTCCCCTCGTATTCATTGGTCTCATCTTTCCCGCACTAATCGATCGGGCGTCAGTTGCCGCAGCCGTGGCATCAGGAATCACCGCCATACTCGCCGTCGCGTTACCGTTCAATCTCGGACTGCTGGTCGCCGCGCTGGTCGGGATTGCGACGGGTGTTGCCGTGGACCGAACCCGATGAATCCCTGGCTGATTATCTCCGTCATCGGGATCGGCACCGTGCTGCTACGGGGGAGCTTTTTGGCGATTCTCGGCCCGGGGAGCATCCCGCCTGCCCTCGAACGGGCGCTCCGGTTCGTCCCGGCGGCCGTATTCCCCGCCATCGCTTTGCCCGCGGTATTGGTGGTGGATGGCTCGTACGCGATCGGCTTCGACAACTACCGCATTTATGCGGCGGTGGTTGCTGGAGTGGTCGGATATCGAACCAAGAATCTCTCATTCACAATGGTGGCCGGACTGGCCACCCTGTGGGTACTCGAAGGCCTTTTCTAACGATTCACAGTTGGCGACACATCGTCGTAAAATGCCCGATCCTGGCTTCAAGGACCACGGCCACAGGGAGACCTCATGACAGACACAATTGTTCAAGCCGAGCACATCGTTCATACCTTCGGTGGGACCATCAAGGCCCTCGACGACATTTCGGTTTCGTTCGAAAGAGGCATTATCTATGGATTGCTCGGCCCGAACGGCGCAGGCAAGACCACCCTCATCCGGGTTCTCACAACGCTGCTCAAACCAGACTCGGGATCGGCGTTCGTGGCCGGCGTGGATGTCATTCACAACCCGACCGGCGCTCGAGAGAAGATCGGGTTAGCCGGACAGAACGCCGCCGTGGATGGGTACCAAACGGGACGTGAGAACCTCATCATGGTGGGCCGTTTGTACAACCTCTCCAAAAAGCAAGCCAAGGAACGCGCCGACGACGTGCTTGAACGCATCAACCTCACCGAAGCCGCCAACCGTCAGGTGTCGACCTACTCGGGTGGCATGAAAAGGCGCCTTGACCTGGCTGCTTCGATCGTCGGCCATCCGGAGGTCCTGTTTCTCGACGAACCGACCACCGGAATCGACCCCCGCTCCCGGCTCGGATTGTGGGAGATCATCAACGAATAGGTCGCCGATGGGACCACCCTGCTCCTCACGACGCAGTACCTCGAAGAGGCCGATCGGCTCGCCAATCGCATTGGCGTCATCGATCAAGGAAAGCTGATCGCCGAAGGCACGGCCAACGAGCTCAAAACCCAGGTCGGCGGCGACGTGATCGAAATCCACACGGACGATGAGCTGGCCACGGTCGTAGAGACCTTGAGGGGGGTGGCCGCATCCGAACCGATCGTCGACCAAGGGCGCAAGACCGTAACCATTCCGGCTCCCAGGGCCGCTGCTTCGCTACTCGAAGCGGTGCGGGTGCTCGACGACGCCGGAATCGAAGTGCACGATGTGGCGCTCCGGCGTCCAACCCTCGACGATGTGTTTCTCACACTGACCGGTCACGCCACCGAGGAACTTCCCAAGCCAGAGAAAAAGAAAGGTACGAGGAGCGCGCGATGACCACCTTGACCCAGACCGCAACCCATATCGGGATCATTACCCGCCGCAATGTGCTGCGCAACATCCGACTGCCCCAGCTGCTGCTGTTCTCGACCGTGCAACCGGTCATGTTCTTGCTGCTGTTCAACTATGTCTTCGGTGGCTCAATCGCCCAGGCAATCCCACCAGTATTCGGCAACTACATCAACTTTCTACTGCCAGGCATCATCATCCAGAACGTCGTATTCGGCGCGACCGCAACCAGCGTTGGCCTAACCGAGGACTTGCAGGCTGGAGTAATCGACCGGTTCCGATCATTGCCGATGGCTCGATCAGCCGTCCTGGCGGGGCGTACCTTCGCCGACATCTGGCGGTCTGGATTCGTGATCACGCTGATGACCGCCGTCGCCTACCTGATCGGGTTTCGGCCGCTTAACGGGTTCTTCTCCCTGGTTCTGGCCGTCGCGCTCGCCCTCGGATTCGGTTATTCGATGTCATGGGTCATGGCCTGGATCGGGCTCAAAGTCAAGACGCCGGAAGCTGCTCAATCCGCAGGCTTTCTTCCCGTCTTTCCCTTGACGTTTGCGAGCTCGGTGTTTGTACCGACCTCAAGCATGCCATCGTGGCTGGCGACGTTCGCCGAGAACCAACCGGTATCGGTCCTGGCAAACACGGCGAGGGCGCTCATTCTTGGCGACGCCTATATCCAAAGCGACCCGAGTCTGGTTGCCAGTGGGGCGACGACCGGATCACTCGTTCTCTTGTCACTCGCCTGGATTGTCGGGATCGTGGTAGTTGCGGCACCCTTGGCGGTCCGCTCATATCGCAAGACTGCGGAGTAGTCGCTCGCATCAGGGGACCGGTCGCCTGACGAGTGTGCATACGAATCGCGCTATCGAGTGTGGATGCACACTCGTTCAGGAAACCAGTAGGTCCCAAGAGCGGGGCGGACGCTACGATTCCGGGTATGCAGCACAAACACGAGTTCTACATCAATGGCCAGTGGGTGGCCCCCTCGACCACCACGACACTCGAGGTCATCAACCCGGCCACCGAAGAGGTCATCACCACCATCGCCATGGGTGGCCCGAAAGACGTCGACGCGGCAGTCGCAGCAGCCAGAACCGCTTTCGCTTCCTATAGCGAGACGAGTCGGGAAGAGCGCATGGAGCTCCTCGACTCGATCATTTCGGTCTACAAAACCCGAATGGATGATCTGATTTCAGCTGTCAGTGACGAGATGGGCGCACCCGTCGCCCTCTCATCCAAGTCCCAGGTGCCGTCGGGCTTGAACCACTTCAAGACCGTCCGCCGGGTGCTCGAAACCTACGAGTTCGAAGAGGAAATCGGCACGACCCTCGTCGTCAAAGAGCCGGTCGGGGTTTGCGCGTTGATCACGCCATGGAACTGGCCTCTAAACCAGATCGCTACCAAGGTGGCGCCGGCGCTGGCGGCGGGCTGCACCATGGTCCTGAAACCTTCAGAACTGGCTCCATTGAATGCCATTATCTTCGCCGAGATCCTTGACGAAGCCGGAGTGCCAGCCGGAGTCTTCAACCTCATACAGGGCGATGGAATCAACGTCGGCGTGCCACTCTCTTCGCACCCCGAGGTAGATATGGTGTCGTTCACCGGCTCGACCCGAGCCGGGGTCGAGGTCGCCAAGAACGCAGCTCCGACGGTCAAGCGGGTAGCCCAGGAGCTCGGCGGGAAGTCGGCCAATATCGTCCTCGACGACGCCGACCTGGAAGCGGTCATCAATCGCGACGTCAAATTCATGTGCCGCAACTCGGGCCAATCGTGCAACGCCGGAACGAGAATTCTCGTGCCGCAGGATCGGATGGCCGAAGCTGCCGGCTACGCGAAAGCGGCTGCCGAGGGCATCGTCGTCGGCCACCCGGGCCACGAAGCCACGACAATCGGTCCGGTGGTTTCCGCGGCGCAGTACAACAAAATCCAGGCACTGATCGAAAAGGGCATCGACGAGGGCGCCGAACTCGTGACCGGTGGGCCCGGCCGGGCCGAAGGCCACGACCGTGGCTACTTCATCAAGCCGACCGTGTTTGCGAACGTGACCAACGATATGACCATCGCCCGGGAGGAGATCTTCGGGCCCGTCGTATCCATCATCGGGTACGAAGACGAAGCGGACGCCATTCGCATCGCCAACGACACCAACTACGGGTTGTCTGGCTATGTATCGTCGGGCGACCAGGATCGTGCCCGCCGGGTGGCTCGTCAGATCCGGACCGGCATGGTGCATGTCAACGGAGCCCTAGGCGATCCCAATGCACCGTTCGGCGGTTACAAGCAATCCGGAAATGGTCGCGAGTGGGGCGAGCACGGGTTCGAGGAGTTCCTCGAGGTCAAGTCGATCTTCGGCGCCAACGTATAAGCGCTTCAGACCGTCGCCTCGGCGAGGGTCTTGATGCCATCAACCACGCCCTGCATGTTGGCGGCCTGTTCGGAATCGCGTGCTGCGATGATTGCATCATGCTGGCCGTTAGGCCACTCGGCCCCGGCCCGAGCCGGCGGTGAAACGTCAATCGGGTACCGGCAGGAGTTTCAGATAGGCGGAAGGTCCAGGTTGCTCCAGGATTGTTCGGGTCCGAAACGGCCCACCCGAACGACCGGAGCGGCACATACTCGACGACCCACGACGACGTGTCCCACTGAAAACCTTTCCGTTCGTTGTAACCGACGAACTCAGCCCCGAGCGCCGGGCCGTCAGTGGCCCATTCAGCCCGCTTGAACTCGTCCTGAAATCGAGCCGGCAGGTTGATGTCGGATACCAGCTCCCAAACCCGTTCCGGAGGCGCGGCAATATCCACCGAAACCTCGACAACCGGGCCATCTGCAAGCCGAACCACGTGACCTCCTCCGATTCAACTATACGGTCGGCTTGAGCCGGTCGCCATGACCGGTTCGTACCACCACAACGGTTGGCTATCGTCGGCCAGATGCGCAATGACGAAGTGCTGACACTTCAGCGACCAACCCGCCTGGAGATCGAAAAGATCAGCGGATCGCGATTCATCGGAGATGCGGTGGCCGTCAGCGACGAGGCCGGCGCCTTGACATTCGTCGACACCATCCGCCATCGCGAACCGAACGCCACGCACCACTGCTGGGCGTTTCGCCTCGCCGACGGTCGCGAACGAAGTTCCGACGCCGGAGAACCAGGCGGAACCGCCGGACCACCGATCCTCCGTCGAATCATCGGATCGGGCCTGCACGATGTGGTGGTCGTGGTGACCCGCTATTACGGCGGGACCAATCTCGGCAGGGGCGGTTTGGTCAGAGCCTATGGCGAAGCGGCCGCCGCCGTTTTGAACAACGCTCCCAAGCTGACGAAGCCAGTCTTCACCTATTGGTCGGTTACCCACCAGTACGACCTGTCTGCCCCAGTCGCCCAGGTGCTGGCCAGGCATGAAGCGGTGACCGTTTCGGCCGACTATGGAGAAAAGGTCGTTCTCGTGCTGGCGGTTCGCGCCGGCCTGTCGACCGGGTTCGTCGACGCCCTCACCGATGCAACCGCCGGAGCCGTGGTCGCTCAGCCGACGACGATCTCCTGAATCGATCCGATCACCCCATCGCACAATTCCCCGATCGGGCTCGAGTGGTTGCGGGGTGCCACCGCCAAGATCCCCGCCGCGCCCGCATTGCGTGCCGCGCCAAGGTCGGTGTACGAGTCACCAACCATGAGCATACGGCGGACCGGGATACCGACCCTATCGCTCAAATAGGTCAAGCTGGCCGGGTGCGGCTTGGGGGCTACCAGGCCGTCGCCTCCGATCATGTCCGAGATCAGATCCGCCACCCCGAGTTGATCGAGGTGTTTTTGTATGGTCACCTCAGCGTCGCTTGAAGCAATGCACAGCACGAGTCCCGCCGCGGCCAATCGTCGCATCGACCCTTCAACGTCACCGATGGGTGCCACCGGTAGGTCCCGGATAGTCGAGGCAACCATCGTTCTTGCTTCCTCGATGCACCGATCGACTTCAGCGGACGCCTCATTCAGTGCCTGGCGGGTGGCGTATTCGATCTCACGAAAGGTCCCTGTGGCCGCTACGCCACCCGGGACAAGAAAGCCTCGCCGATCAACGCCCAGCGCCGCCTGAAGCAGGGCAATTCGAGTGGGATTGCCGCCGCCAGCCGCCTCAACCCAGGCCTCAGTGATCCCCAGCCAGGTGGTGTCGAGGTCGATAAGGGTGCCGTCCTTGTCGAAGACAATGGCGTCAACATCAAATGACGCTCCGGCGCCCGAAACGATCATGCCACCCTCATTGGCACCAGCCTAGATGCCGATTGGAGCCACTCTCTCAGGTCCGAGTCGAAATCCTGATAATGTCTCGCTTGATGAACACCCCTGCGAAATCATGATCTATGACTACGTCATCGTCGGTGGAGGCTCCGCCGGTTCAGCCCTGGCCAACCGTCTGAGCGCCGACCCGGCCAACCAGGTACTCGTGTTGGAGGCTGGTCGACCTGACCGCAAATGGGACATTTTCATCCACATGCCGGGCGCCTTTTCGATTCCCATCGGCAACCGCTTCTACGACTGGAAGTATGAGTCGGAACCCGAACCGGAGATGGGTGGTCGCAAGGTCTACCACGCCCGCGGCAAGGTCCTGGGAGGATCGAGCAGCATCAACGGGATGATCTTTCAGCGCGGCAACGCCATGGACTATCAACGGTGGGCTGCCGACCCGGGCATGGATACCTGGAATTACGCACACTGCCTCCCATACTTCAAACGGATGGAGACCTGTCTGGCGGGCGGCGACGATTGGCGAGGCGACAAGGGTCCGTTGGTCCTGGAACGGGGTCCCGCCGAATCCCCTCTGTTCGACGCCTTTTTCGAGGCTGTCGAGCAAGCCGGCTACCCGTTGACCGACGACGTCAACGGTTTCCGACAAGAGGGCTTTGCCCGGTTCGATCGCAACATTCACCGCGGCCGCCGCCTCTCCGCAGCTCAGGCCTACCTACATCCGGTGATGAATCGACCCAATCTCACCGTGATCACCAGGGCCATGACGACGAGGATCCGCTTCGAAGGCACGACGGCGGTCGGCGTCGAGTACACCAAGGGCGGCCGGTCGAGGTTTGCCGCCGCCAAAGATGTCATTTGCGCAGCCGGGTCTATCAACACTCCACAGCTACTTCAACTGTCAGGCGTGGGCAACGCTGCCGATCTTGAGAAACTTGGCATACCGGTGGTGGCGGACGTACCAGGCGTTGGCGAGAACCTCCAGGATCATCTTGAGGTCTACATCCAGTATTCCTGCACCCAACCCGTATCCATGGCGCCGGCACTCGACTGGTGGCGCCGGCCAAAGATCGGGTTCGACTGGCTGTTCAGACGCAAGGGCGCCGCCGCCACCAACCACTTCGAAGCCGGCGGATTCATTCGTTCAAACGACGACGTCGAATGGCCCAACCTCATGTTCCATTTCCTTCCGATCGCCATTCGCTACGACGGAACCGTGCCCACCAAGGGACATGGGTATCAGGTGCATATCGGCCCGATGTTTTCGGACGCCCGTGGATCGGTGAAGATCAAATCGACAGATCCTTTGGTCAAACCGGAACTCCGGTTCAACTACCTCTCAACCGACCAGGACCGGCGAGAGTGGAAGGAAGCAGTGCGGGCGGCGCGCACAATTCTCACCCAACCGGCATTCGATCAATTCAACGGCGGTGAGCTTTCACCTGGCCCTTCGGTGTCCACCGACGAGGAAATACTCGACTGGGTCCGCAAGGATGCTGAGACCGCCCTCCACCCGTGCGGCACAGCCAAAATGGGAACCGGTCCCGAAGCAGTCGTCGACCCCCTCACCATGAAGGTGCATGGGGTAGAGGGGGTCCGGGTCGTGGACGCTTCCGTGATGCCCTTTGTCACCAACGGGAACATCTACGCTCCCGTCATGATGTTGGCCGAGAAAGCTGCCGATCTGATCCTGGGCAACGACCCATTACCTCCCGCCACCGCAGGTTTCTACCGACACGAGCCATAGAGCGTTCACCGGCCAAGGTAACTCCAAATCCCAGGCGAGTCGAGACCGCCTTGTTTTCGGTAGAACTGCGGGTCACACCAGCCAACCAGAGCCGCGATGGCATCACCTACTCTGTGCTGATGCGAATCCGGACCGGCATCATGCTCGCACTTGTCGCGGCCACCCTGTGGGGGGTAGCCGGAGTCTTGGCGGCAGCCGTCTTCGCAGAGATTCCCGTAGCCCGGGTCGCAGAAGTGCGGGCTCTCGCCGGCACACTGGCCTTTGTGCCATACGTTCTGTGGAAAAGAGAGTTCCCGTCGCGCCGGACCTGGCCGTATGTCGTTGCCTTCGGGGTAGCTCTGGCAACCGTGACCTACACCTTCTACCTGGCTATCGACCTTATCGGAGTCGGGCCAGGAGCCACCATCCAATTCATCGCTCCCGTGTTCCTGCTGGCATGGAATCGCTGGATTCGCGGCGACGCAGTTCCGGCCGTGGCCTGGTCGGCCGCGGGCGCCGCGATCATCGGCGTCGGCCTGGTGGCCAGGGCGTGGGAAGGCGCCGCTCTGAACCTTCCCGGGCTGGCAGCCGGACTCATTTCATCGGTGGCGTTCGCCTTCTACCTCGCTTTGGCGGAACGACTCAGCAAGGACCTCAGTTCACCGGGAATCATGGCCTACGGGTTCGGGGTGGCAGCGGCCATCTGGATTGTTGCGGTGCCGATCTGGAACTTCCCGACGGATCTTTCCAATACCGCCTGGTGGCAACTGGGCGCCGTGGTCATCATCGGAACCATCGTGCCATTCGCGCTTGAAATCAAGGCACTGGGACTTGCCCCCGCCCCGCTTATCGGTCTGACCGCGACATGGGAGCCGCTGGTTGCCACGGTCCTGGCGTGGGGATTCCTGGCTCAGAAACTGACCATCGGCCAAATCGTGGGTGCCGTCATGATCCTCGGAGCCATCTCGCTCATCCAACGCAACGCAGGCGAACATCAGCCAGAACTCATCCCGGCTGCCTGAGAATATTGCGACTAACCGATCCTAAATAGGCCGACGGTTCGTGCCGATACAGAACAAATGCAATCAGCGCCGCCCGCCGTCCCTACCGTGCTTGCCGCAGCTCCGCTCGGCTCCCAGGTCGCCTCCACACTGTTCGCCAGCCTCTCAAGGGTCATTCGCGGTAAGCCCACCGAACTACGCCTCATCATCGCCACCCTGCTTTCCGGAGGCCATATCCTGGTGGAAGACGTCCCGGGCGTTGGCAAGACCCTCCTCGCCAAGTCTCTGGCAGCCTCCATCGGTGGCACGTTTCGCCGGGTGCAAGGCACCCCCGACCTCTTGCCTGCCGACCTCACCGGCGTTGCCATCTACCGTCGATCAACGGAGTCGTGGCACTTCCGTCCGGGCCCACTCTTCGCCAACGTCGTGATCGTTGATGAAATCAACCGCGCCACTCCCCGCACCCAGGCCGCCCTCCTTGAGGCCATGGAGGAAAGACAAGTATCCGTCGACGGCACCACTCACCCCCTGCCCGACCCCTTCTTTCTGATCGCCACCCAGAACCCCTTTGAGCACGCAGGAACGTTTCCCCTTGTCGAAGGGCAACTTGATCGGTTCAGTGCCATCTTCGAAATGGGCTTGCCTGACCGTGAAACGGAGCGGGGCCTTCTGATGGGCGACGGAGGGGCCGGTCAGCTTTCCGGGTTGCAGGCAGTCGTCAGTCCAGAGAACCTTGCCAGGGCGATTCAGGAAGTTCGCAGCCTGCATTGCAGCGAAGCTGTCGCCAATTACATCCTTGATATCGTGACCGCCACCCGCCACCATCCAGAGATCTCCCTCGGAGCGTCCCCCCGCGCCAGTCTTGGCCTCCTGGCCGTGGCGCGCGGCCATGCCACCACCGTCGGCCAACGCTTCGTCACACCTGACGACGTGAAGGCCGTCGCCGGTTCGGTGCTGTCACATCGGATCATCTTGTCAGGAGGGACCAACGTGACCGCTGCGCGATCGATCATGGACGACGTGCTCCGCTCCGTCACCGTTCCCCGTGGGTAACAAACGGATTCGCATACGACCTACCCGGGGGGTGTACGCCATCGGGGCGCTCGCTACCGCGTTTCTCGTCGCCTCTCGTACCACCGGCGCTGGTTGGCTAACCGTGCTGCTCGCTATGGCGGCCGGACTCCTCGCCATCGGTGCGATTGGGCCCTGGTTGGCCATCCGGCGCGTCACCATCTCCGCGGTCGCCCCGAGCGATGCCGTCGCTGGCCGACCGTTCTCGATCAAGCTGGCAGTCGACGGCCCCTCCTCGTCTATTCAGGTCCGCCTGCTCAAACCAGCTTCTGAATGGGTCGAAGCGAACCTTCCGAACGCTGGAGAGCTCCAGGCAGTAGCCGACCGACGAGGGGTCATCACTCAACTGGTGGCTGAGGTGTCGACCGCCTCGCCGGTGGGTCTTATGTGGGCGAGCCGCCAGATTGTCGTCGCTCTACCAACCCCGGTGGCGGTGGCACCACGAGTCGAGCCGGTTGTGTTCGCCGTCACCACCTCCAGTCCTGCCACCGGTTCGGAAGCGATCGGGCGCCGGGTTGGTGCAGGGGAGACGGTTCGCTCGATCCGCGACTACCGGCAGGGCGACTCTCTTCGCATGATCCATTGGCCGGCAACTGCTCGACTGAACCAACCCATGGTCAAGGAATTGGAGTCACCCGACGCCCCCCACCTCGTGGTCCGCCTCGATCTCAACTGCACTCCAGACGAGGCTGACTGGCGAGCCGGCATCGCCTACGGCCATGTGCAGAAGGGCCTGGCGGCCGGGGTCCCCGTCCGACTGCTGACGGCCGAGCGAAGCGGCCCGCACGGCGGTGCGGTCGGTTCCATGCTCGAAGCCGGGCGGCGACTGGCGCACGCCACCAACGGTCGCCCAGCCGAACTCCCCGACGACGAACGACCGGTCACGATCGTCGACGTGCCATGAAACTTACCGAAACCATCCGACAGGCCAACCTGGCCACAGACCCCGAACGGTTCACGGCCGTGAGGGTCGCCGTGGGTATCACCGTTATCGTCTCGGTATTGGCTCTGATCGCCCAGGGGTTTGTACGTACGGCCCCCGCCCTGGTCGCAATCATCGGTATTCCTGCGGGGTTCCTGCTTTCGTATCGCATGCGCCACACCGATGCCTTGAAGCTTAAAGCGGTCCTCGCAATCGCACTGATCATCTCGGTCATCGGGTTCTTCGGAGAACTGGTTTCGTCGTTCCAGGACGGTCTGGTTGATATTCAGGTCCCTCTGGCCGAACTCTTTTTGTGGGTGCAGGTCATTCACTCGCTCCACGTGCCGGCCCGTCGGGACCTGATGTTCTCCCTGGCATCGTCGGCGGCCATGATGGCCATCACCGCCGCCCTGTCGATTTCGTCGAGCCTCGGGATCTTCATCGCCCTCTGGGCAGTCGGGGTGATGGTCTCCCTCATGCTTGCCTACCGCAGCTCAATCGCCGACCTACCGCCCCTCGGAGACCCCGTGGCTTCCATCACGCCTGGAGCGACCAAAGCCGCCGCCAGATCGGTGGCGATTCTCGGGCTGACCTCGATTCTTGTGTTCCTCGCCTTGCCGAGCGCCCGAGCTTCCCGTTCGTTCACCTTCCCTGCCGAGCTTCCCTCGTCAACCGCACTGGGTAGTCCCGGGTCACTGTCCAATCCCTCACTGGGCAGCCGCGCCAACCGAAACCAATCGGATACGTCGAACGGGGTGGCGGGCTCCGGCTACTTCGGTTTTGCCGAACAGCTCGATACGTCGGCAAGAGGCCGACCGGATGACACCCTGGTGATGAGAGTGCGGGCATCTGCTCCAGCCTTCTGGCGAGGGCAGACGTTCGATGTTTGGGATGGGGTCACCTGGACCGTTTCTGACAACGCCTCAACGACCATCGGCGGCCAGGCGCCCATCCAGGTGCCGCTGACCATCGGAGACCTTCCCCAACCGGCCGATGACTTCATTCAAACGTTCTACATCGAACAACCGGGTCCGAACCTCGTCTTCGGCGCCTACCGAATGTCCGAGGTCTACTTCGACGCCCGATTCTTGTTCCAGCAGCCAGACGGGGCACTGCGAGCCGGATCAGATCTCGGGCGAGGAGCGGTTTACACGGTGATCAGCCAGCGGCCGTACGTCACCGAGTCGCTCCTGAAGGTGAGCGACCCGCTTCGAACGGATTTGCCCATTTCGATGGATCCCTTCCTACAACTACCGGACGGGATTCCCCAACGGGTGCTCGATCTGGCGCAGGAGATCACCGCGGATTCGCCAACCACATACGACAAGATCCAGGCGCTTGAGGACTGGATGGCTCAGAACACCACATACAGCCTGGACATTCCACCCCTACCCGACGGCGCCGACTCGGTTGACGAATATCTGTTCGAAACCCGCCAGGGATTCTGTGAACAAATCGGAACCAGCCTGGTTGTGATGCTCCGGTCCCTCGGCGTCCCAAGCCGGTTGGCGGTCGGGTTCATCCCAGGAGAACGGAACTCTTTGACCGGGTTGTACGAGGTCCGAGCGTCCGATGCCCACTCGTGGGCTGAGGTCTACTTCCCTGGAGTCGGTTGGCAGGGGTTTGATCCAACCGCCCAGGTACCGCTCGCCGGGGAATTCGAACCACCGGCCACCGCCGGGTCAGCCGTCGTCGCCTGGATTCGTGACAACGCTTCGCTGGTAGGTCGGACATTGGGGATTACGCTTGCCCTGGTACTCGTTATCGGGTTCGGCGGCATGCTGACAATGGTCATCGGCCGAATCGTGACGGAGCGCCGTCGCAAGGCCAACCGCAGCTGGGTCGAACGGATCACCGAAACCCTCGAATACGCCGGCTCGACCCACGATCGACCGAGACAAGACCACGAGACAATCCGAGAGTACGTCGCCGCCCTCGCAGCTGGACCGCTCCCGGATCCGCGACTTCGTGAGGTGGGTGAGATCATCGCCAGGGAAGCCTTCGGACTGATCACCGATCATGAAGGCCGCGCCACCGGGGAACGTCTACTTGAAGAGATTACCGGCCGCTCGCCCAACTGATCGCCTGCACCTTTGCTAGCAACCTACCCGGCGGGCCGGGAGTAGGGTAGGGCGGTTGTCAAGCGGGATACCAGTGGACTACTCACGTAAATGGTTTGTGATGGGCGCCGTGTCAATGGGCGTCTTCCTGTCGACCATCGACGGCAGCATCGTCAACATCGCCCTACCCACGTTGCAAGAGGAGTTTGGAGCCCAATTCTCGTCGGTCCAGTGGGTGGTCCTCGCCTACCTACTCGTGCTGGGGACCTTATCCCTGCTCATCGGCCGCCTCGGCGACATGATCGGGAAGAAGCGCATCTACACCACCGGGTTCGTTGTATTCACAGTCGGTTCCCTGGCATCGGCCACTTCACAATCGGTCGGGATTCTCATCGGGTGGAGAATCATCCAGGCCGTGGGGGCCGCCATGATCCTTTCACTCGGTATCGCCATTCTGACCGAGGCCTTCCCCCCCACCGAGCGCGGAAGAGCCCTGGGTCTCATCGGCACGACCGTCTCGGTAGGCATCGTCGTTGGACCGACTCTGGGCGGCCTGATTCTTTCGGCCTCGACATGGCGATGGATCTTTCTCGTCAACGTCCCCGTAGGAATCGTCGGCACGATTACCTCGATCCGATACATTCCCAACACCATTCCAGGCGGGAAACAGAGGTTTGATTTCGCAGGGGCCGGCCTGTTCGCGGTGGCCATTACCTCGTTCATGCTGGGAGTAACCCTGGGCGGGTCGCGAGGGTTCGGGTCGGGAATCGTACTCAGCCTGTTGACGATGGCTGTCGTGCTCGCCATAGCCTTCGTGATGTGGGAGCGGAAGGTTGATCAACCGATCATCGACCTGGCGATCTTCGAGAACAAACTGTTCTCCATCAACATCATCACTGGACTGTTGGCATTCGTGTGTGTCTCCGGGGTCTTCTTCATCTCGCCGTTCTATCTCGAGCGGACGCTGGGATTCGAATCCCGCCAGATCGGTTTGCTTCTGGCCGCCTCACCGATCCTGCTGGCGATCTTCGCTCCAGCCAGCGGCTGGTTGTCCGACAAGATCGGCGCGCGCCCCATCACGATCGCCGGGCTCCTTGTGTTGCTCTTCGGCTACTGGTCCTTCCGCCGGTTGGGCGTGGACACCACGCCGACCGGGTTTGTTCTCGCACTCGCCCCGATCGGGGTTGGAATGGGTCTATTCCAGTCACCAAACAACTCGATCATCATGGGATCGGTGCGACCAGAACGGCTCGGCATAGCCTCGGGCCTCCTCAACCTGACGCGCATTCTCGGTCAGATAACCGGCATCGGCGTCCTCACCACGTTTTGGTCTATCCGGGCTGACGCGGCCGGCGGCCAGAACGACCCGGCAGGGATCGTGAGCGGCCTCCACGACACCATGTTGGTCGCAATAGCTTTGATCGGTTTCGGGTTTAGTCTGGCAGTGTGGGGATACCTCGCAGAGCGACGGCAACAGACGGAAGGGGCCACCGTATGAGCACTGAAAACCAGGACACCAATCTCACGCCGGAGCAGTATCACGTGATCAGAGAGGGTGGGACCGAACCCGCTTTCACGGGAAAGTACTGGGACAGCAAGGCGACCGGCCAGTACAAATGTGTCGGTTGTGGTCAACCGTTGTTTGGCTCGGATACCAAATACGACTCGGGATCCGGTTGGCCGTCCTACTGGGAGCCGCTTCCGGACGCCCGGCTGACTGAAATCGTCGACCGATCACTCGGAATGGTTCGAACCGAAGCCAGGTGCGCCAACTGCGACGCCCACCTCGGTCATGTCTTTCCAGATGGACCACAACCAACCGGCCAGCGGTACTGCATCAACTCAGCGGCGTTGGACTTCGAGCCCGAGACCTAGACCTGGCTCTCTGAGCCGACCTTCGCCACCCAATCCAGCATGGCACCAGCGGCTTTTTCCAGCCGTCCCGAGATGGCATCATCGATGAGAGTCATACCGTCAAAGGAATCGCGCAGGTGGGCAAACGCAATCATGCCTGGCAGAAGGGGACAATTCATATACACGAGGATATGGCGAAGCATCATCTGAGCATGGGCCGTGCCAAACCGGCCGGTGGTTCCCCCGATGATGGCAGCGGGCTTCCCCTTGAGTGGATCGGGCGCCCGCGATGCCCAATCAATGAGGTTCTTCATGCTGCCGGGAATGCTTCCGTTGTACTCAGGTGTGGCGAAGACCACCAGATCGGCCCTGGCGATCGCCTCTTTGAGGGCACTCACCGATGGGGGATCACCGTCGACCTCGAGATCTGCGTTGAACACCGGGACGTCGACGGCGTCGAAGATGGAAAACGAAACGTCGTCAGGAAAGAACCCACCAAGCACCACCAGCAGTTCACGATTGTATGAGTTCGCCCGAAGGCTGCCGCAGATTCCAAGAATTCGAGTCATGCCCAGAGGTTATCGCACTCCTTACCTGGTTCGGCGGTCGGTTATCCTCATGCCAATGCTCCCGGTGAGATCGACCCGACCTGTTCTTGCGTTTGCCATCATGGCGGTTCTCGTTGCAACGAGCTGCTCGTCGAATGGTTCGGCACCGACGACTAGTGCCTCGACCGTGAGCCTGACGAGTCCGGCGACCACCAGTTCTCAACCAGGCGAAATGGCTTCGACCACGCTGACCACCCTCGCCGCGTCTGGCGATGCCTGCCGACCCAATGCCGGTCCGAACGTTCGAATCAGCTGGGAGAGTTTGCCGGAACGGTGGGCGGAAGTGGATGAAGAGACCCCCTTGAATGCGACGTACGAAGCGGGCACCGGGCAAGATTCCGGGCAATTCACGTTGGCCGACGGGACCATCGTCCAGGCGACGTTGAGTCAAGATCAGGGCGAAGTCACGAAACTGTTCGTAATAAGTCAGGTCGACCCCCAAAACCCCACCGCCGAGCTACCAACCATCTTGAATCACTGGGTGGCGATGTTGTCTCTGACCGAGCCGCTCCTTACTCCTCAGGAGCGAGTCGACATCCTGTCGGCTCTAGGCGTGGTCGGCAACAATCTGACCCTTCTTGAAATGAACGGAGTCGTGGACTGCGGGCAACGAGCCTACGAGGTCGCCTTCGACATCGAACTGGCCGCATTCGTCTTCGGAGTAGACCTGGCGCCTTAGAAATACACCCTGGTGAGGGTTTCTGCCACGCACGCCGGTTTCTCCGAGCCCTCAAGTTCGACGGTCACCTCGGTTTTGAGCTGGAGTCCTCCAGCCACTTCCGAGACGTCGACCAGCTTCGAACGGGCCCGAACCCTTGAACCAGACGGAACTGGCGTCACAAACCTCACGCGGTCCAGGCCGTAGTTGATGGCCATCCGGACACCGGGAATCTCGACAGGTTCGGCAATTCCGGCGATGAGGGACAGCGTCAGAAATCCGTGGGCGATCCGTTGACCGAACGGGCCGGCGGCAGCCTTGGCCTCATCGACATGAATCCATTGATGATCGTGAGTAGCGTCCGCAAACTGATCAATCATGTCTTGAGTCACGGTCGTCCACGACCCGAGGCCGGTTTCGGTACCGATGCGGCCCTGCAGTTCTTCGAGTGCGCTCATTCGTACCCTCCGCTCGTTGCACAAGAGCCTATCCGATCGGGCGCTCAGCTAGCGCGGCGAATCTCCTCGATCCACTGGCGCTTGAGTTTCCGGCGTTCGCGGGGCGTAGTAGCACCCCAGATCCCGACTGATTGATTCGTTTCGATGGCATATGCCAGGCAGTCGTCGGCCACCGGGCAGTCAGCACAAATGGACTTGGCGCGCAGGATGGCACCAACGTCACCTTCGTCGGGGAAGAAGATCCCCTCGGTGTCATCAGCGCACGCTGCCCCCTCACGCCACTCTTCGTATTCGTAATCGGCAAAGTCGTTCATATTCATCCTTGACAACGCTCCAACCCCCGAACGCGTTCCCACATTCCACTCCATGACGAAATTCCGCTAATTTGTGACTTTGGTCCCCATCGAACCCCGAGACGTTGGTGCCATTCTGGCGCCCGACCTCACACAGGAGCTAACCAATGGCAGAAAAAGACGATCCGTTTATCTCGGTCATCCGTCTATCGATCGTTGCCGTCATCGTCGTATTGTCCTTCTGGGCACTCTTTGCGATCGTCAACAATGAATCGGGCGGATCGGCCGCAGCCGACGGAGCAGCCGACGGAGCAGCCGGCGAAACCGCCAGCGCCTCGCTCAACCTGACCGAATTCTCAATCACCGGGGACCTCACCATCCCGACCGGCGATGTCGACTTGACCGTCATGAACGTGGGCGGCGTAGACCACGACCTTACAATTCGTGGAGGGGCGGCAACCCCACTCATCTCGGCTGGACAGTCCGGCATCCTTGAGTTGCGTAATCTTCAGCCAGGCACGTTCGAGGTGTTCTGTTCGGTCCCCGGACACGAAGCGGCCGGGATGGCTGCCACCATCACCGTTGCCGAAGGCGCGGTCGTAACCGGCGGGGACGCCGGAGCCACAGAACCGGACTGGGAAGCTCTCGACAAGGCCATGACGGACTCCATCCTCGCGTTCCCGGCCGACACCGCCGGCCTCGGCAACGAACCACTCGAACCAACCATCCTGGCCGACGGCACCAAGGAGTTCGAGCTCACCACCGAAATCGTGGACTGGGAAGTGGAGCCCGGCAGAGTTGTTCAAGCCTGGACGTACAACGGAATGGTCCCCGGACCGGCGATCAAGCTCGATATTGGCGACAAGGTCCGAATAATTCTTCACAACAAGCTGCCGATGGGTACTGACGTTCACTGGCACGGGATCGACACTCCGAACAACATGGACGGCGTAGCCCCCCTGACCCAGCCGCTGATCAAGTCGGGTGAAGACTTCGTCTACGAGTTCGTGGCCGATGCTCCAGCCATCGGCATGTACCACGCTCACCATCACGGACAGATGCAGGTCACGAACGGTCTATTCGCCATCTTCCAAATCGGCGACATGCCCATTCCGTACGGCCAGACGATTGGCGGGGTGACCATTCCGTCCAACTTGAAGGTCGTAGATGAGATCCCGATAGTTCTCAACGACGCCGGAGTCATCGGATACTCGATCAATGGCAAGTCCTTCCCTGCGACCGAACCATATGTGATCAACAAAGGCGACTGGATCGTGGCGACCTACTACAACGAAGGCCTGCAGATCCACCCCATGCATCTTCACCAGTTTGGACAGCTGATCTTCGCCAAGGATGGGTTCCCCCTGGACAATCCATATTGGGCTGACACGATCAACGTAGCCCCTGGTGAGCGGTACAGCGTGTTGATTCATGCCGAAGACGCCGGCGCCTGGGTCTGGCATTGCCACATCCTCACCCACGTCGAACGAGAACAGGGCATGTTCGGCATGGTCACCGCCATCATCGTCCAGGACAACTAGAGAAAACGAGGGCCTTGCCCGAGTGTGGAGAGCCGGCCCTGCGGGGCCGGCTCTACTTCTGTTCCGACTACCAGGGCTGATAGGGATACGGCTCAGGAACAAACCCGGGCTCATACCGCTTGAGCTCACGTCTGGCCACCGCCCGCTTGTGGACCTCGTCGGGACCGTCGGCAATCATCAGCGTTCGAAGATGGGCATACATCGCGGCCAGCGGATAGTCGCCAGACAGGCCACCCGCCCCGAAAGCCTGAATCGCCCGGTCGACGATCTGCACCGCCATGCGAGGAACGGCCACCTTGATAGCGCTGATCTCAATCCTGGCCCCCTTGACCCCAACGGTATCAATCAGCCACGCCGTCTTGAGGGTCAGAAGTCGAGCCTGCTCAAGAGCAATACGGGCTTCGGCGATCCAATCCTGAACCACACCGTGCTCGGCGATTGGCTGACCAAAGGTTTCCCTGGCAAGCACCCGCGAACACATCAGATCAAACGCCCTCTCGGCCATGCCAATCGCCCTCATACAGTGATGGATCCGCCCTGGTCCCAATCGGGCCTGAGCGATGGCAAACCCGCCACCTTCCACACCGAGGAGATTGGCCTTCGGAATCCGGACATTGTTGAAGTGGATCACCGGGTGCCCGCCGCGATCGCGATACCCGAGCACCGTCAGGTCGCGCTCGATCTGCACCCCGGGCGAATCAAAGGGAACGATGATCATCGACTGTCGTTGATATGGAGGGGCATCAGGGTTCGTGACCCCCATCACGATCGAGAACTTGCAGCGCGGTGAGAAGGCGCCCGAAGACCACCACTTCCGTCCCGCCACAATGTAGTGATCGCCATCACCACGAATCTGGGTGCGGATATTCGAGGCATCCGAGGAACCAACATCAGGCTCGGTCATCGAGAAGGCCGACCGGATCTCAGCATCGACCAACGGCCGTAGCCACTGTTCCTTTTGCTCAGGTGTCCCGAACATCGTCAGGATCTCCATATTTCCCGTATCAGGAGCGGCACAGTTCAACGCCTCGGGAGCCAGGTTGGGACTGCGCCCGGTGATCTCGGCGAGCGGGGC
>JAENVV010000140.1 GCA_016650365.1 Acidimicrobiia bacterium | reverse complement strand
TTCTAGAGATGGTCCATCACGACGAAGCCCGGATGGACCACGACCGGTCAGCAATCAAGGCAGCCGTCCTCTACGGCAGGCACTTTTTCGAGTTCTGGCAAAGCGACCTCAATCGAGCGGTGGTGGAACTCGCCGATATCCAGCCAGACATGGCGGTCCTCGACATCGGAGCCGGCATGGGTGCGGGCGCATTCGAGGCGGCCAAGCGGGACGGCGTGACCGTGGTGACGGTCGAACCGACCGCGTTCATGCGCGCGATTCTCAAGGCACGGGTGGCCGCCCGGCGTCTCGGATCACGGGTGGCGGTACTCAACGCGGGTGCCCAACACCTGCCGGTCCCAACCGACTCAATCGACCGGGCATGGATGATCAATGTCGCCCACCACATAGGTGATCTGGCCGCCGCCTCATCCGAACTGGCTCGAGTCATGAAACCAGGTGGCCGCGTATTCATTGTCGATGAGGACTTCACCAACGAGACCCATCCGAAGTACGAGCAGATGAAAAACCGACACCAGAACCATGGTGGACACGGAGGACACGGACATAGTGCCCCGGGCGAGACGGGTCCCGCCAAAGCGGGGCATCGACCCGGCCCAGAGCAGGATGACCACGAGGAGGGCCAGCACACCGACTCTGAGGAGCATCCGATGGCCATCGACTTCGACGGTCTGGCCGAACGTCTCAAGGTAACCGGCTTCTCAGAAATCCAGGTCCGGTACGCATCGCTGGCTGGGGTACCGACCCGACAGGCGATGGCCGTCAGATAGCCGTGCCTGCCCATGCCGACCTTTTTGAGGCGCTGAGGTCGCTCGATCTGCCTCCAGGAGACTTCGCCGTCTTCGGGAGCGGCCCGCTCATCATTCGGGGCATCATCGATGGAACGAATGACCTTGACGTGATCAGCCGCGGACCGGCCTGGGAGCGCGCCTGTGTCGTCGGCGAGGTTGAATTTGTTGAGGAGTACGGCGTTGACATCGTGCAGTGTTTCGACCACGCAATAACCATCGGCAGGTCGTGGGGCTATGGGGAATTCGACATCAACCAACTGATCGACACCGCCGAGACAATCGACGGGCTCCCGTTCGTTCAACTCGAACACGTCATCGCCTACAAACAGATCGCCGGTCGACCCAAGGACCTCGACCACCTCCGGCGACTCAAGGCGTTCGAGCAAGATCAGCACTAGTCGGCGAAGTCGGTCGAGCGTATGCTTTCGCGATGTACCGGCGATCCGCCTCCTTGCTTCTCGTACTCGCGGTTGTGGCTGGCTCATGCACCGGCGTCGTCGCCTTCGAGGACCGCGATCCCCGATCGGACTGTCCTCTCGAATACGCATCCGCTGAACAATGGACGGAACAGTGGACGTTCAGCGACAGCTGCCACGGAAGCAAGTATTCACGAAATGGGACGTACTGGCCGGACCAAGTCCCCGGTCTCTGACCCCGTACCCGACCTACGTGTCTAATGGTGAGCTGTTCATCGAGAGCGATCCAAAATTCATACGAAGCCGCGACGGCATCGCTACCGACGAGCGCGAATCGCCAGCCTTTCGAGGGAAATAATTCGCTATCGACCTGTTGGCCCATGGCGTTTCTGAGTCGTTGCCCGGACTCTTTTCCGCATCTACGGAGGCGGAGCGAACACCAGTTCTCGTTCTCCGAGGGGGGCTTCGAGATCTCGACGTATCGCCCATTTCTTCTCACCGGTCTCGCATTCGACCTCAGCCCCAGGGTCAAGCACGGCATGCTGCAGCCCCACTGTGACGGACGCGTCTGTCTCGCGGACGACCATACGGGTGATGCCACAGCGTTCGGCGAGCTCGAAACCCACTGTGACATAGGGTTCGCTCGGGTCCGAGAGCAGTACCCCTTCGGATAGCCAGCCGGTTCCTTCGTGGCCGCCGTAGGTGGGCGCTCTCTCCCATTCGAAGGCCGGGTCTCCTATGCAATTCGGAGGATCGGGTTGGGCGGTCGACTGAGTGATCTCGCACTGGTCGTATGGGTCTCCCATGATCTCACCCTCACCATTCGTAACGGGTACCGACACCGAGGTCGTCGGCGTCATAGTTGAGGCGGATTCGTCGTTCTCGCGGGAGTTCTGAACACCGAATCTCGAACAACCAACGAGAAGCACCGCTAGGCACAAGAGGGTGACACCGATACGCATCTTGATGGAACGATACCGTAAGTCAGAAGGGTTCCACAGCGCCCGACGCCGGGCAGGTTCACCGGAGTTTGCGATGGGCTCTGACGTCCGTCATCTATATAGTGACATCATGACCGACGCCAACGTGCACCACACCATCAACTACATCGAGATACCGTGCTCCGATGTCGAGGCGACGAAGGCCTTCTACGGCTCGGCATTCGGATGGACTTTCCAGGACTGGGCTCCGACCTACGTGGGCTTCGCGGGAGCCGGTATCGAGGGTGGCTTCGAGCAGGACGCCGAGGGCCGGCAACCGTCCACCGACGGAGCCCTCGTGATTCTCTATTCCAGCGACCTCAAGGCCAGTGAACGAGCCGTCTCCTCGGCAGGCGGCACCATTTCCCGACCGGCGTTCGACTTTCCCGGCGGGAGACGGTTCCACTTCCTTGACCCGAGCGGCAACGAACTGGGCGTGTGGTCCGAGGGCTAGGCCGAAACGCCGGAGATCAAGATGAGCACAGACCCGGTGATCGACCGGATCGCCAAGGCAATCGAGCTGGGCCAGGGAGCAAACCGGGAAACCGCCGCCACCCTCCTTGGAGAGTGAAGTCAGGCGTCGGAGGCATGTACCCGTCGCTCCATCTCAACCTCGCCGATGTTTACCGAAGGCTTAACCGACCCGACGACGCACGCAATCATGTCGACGCTGGCATGTCGTGTATCGAGTCACTGCGAAACGATAGCTACGGCAACCTGATCAGGTCGGGACTGGAGCGGATCGCGGCCCGGCTCGGACAAGCGGCTGCTACCTGAGCGTATCGCGGCGGTCAGTCATCTGACAGGATGGCTTCGATCCTGGCAATCGTCTCCTCGTTGACGTGGATGCTGGTCGCCTCGATCGTTTCGGCAATTTGATCGGGCCGGGTCGCTCCCGTGATGGCTGCAGAGACCGACTTGGTCCGAAGCACCCAGGCGAGGGCCAGTTGAGCCCGCGTGGCATGCAGGCCATCGGCGATCTCGGTCAACGACTTGACCCTGGCGCGGTTGGCATCAGTAAGGATTCGTTCCCTGAATCCGTCGTTATCCGACAGGCGAGCGCCCTCCGGGAGGCCGTCATCGTATTTGCCCGTCAGCATGCCCATCGCCAGCGGCGACCAAACCACCAGGCCCATTCCTGCCGAGTTGGTGACCGGCATCACCTCGTTTTCGACCCGATCCCGATGAAGCATCGAGTATTGAGGTTGATCGACGATCGGCGGATGGAGACCGTTTTCTTTTGCAAAGGCAACCGCTTCGGCAATCTGCTCGGCCGGCCACTCCGACGTACCCCAATAGGTCACCTTGCCTGAGTCAACCAGACCGGAGAACGACGTAACGATTTCCTCCATCGGTACAGAAGGATCATGGCGATGAGCAAAATACAGGTCCAGGTAGTCCGTTTTGAGGTTCCGCAGCGAACCATCGATCGATTCACGAATGTGTTTACGGCTCAACCCACGATCGTTGATATCGTCCGACATCGGCCAATAGACCTTCGAAGACATGACCAGGGTATGGCGCGGGTAGTCAGCGAGGACCATCCCCATGACCTGCTCGCCTTTGCCAATGGCGTACACGTCGGCATTGTCGAAGAAGTTGACGCCACCCTCATAGGCCACCCGCACGATCTGCTTGATGACCGTCAGGTCTTCGACGGAATCACCGTAGGTAGTCCACGCCCCGAGAGCGATTTCGGACACCTTGATGCCCCACTTGCCGATATTCCGGTACTTCATGCCGTCTCCTCGCTGGAACTTCAACACTAGATCACCCGTCGTGTCATGGCGCCGCCCGTGGTAGGTTCAATACATGGATCTATACGCGCGCGTCAATATTCTCGATGGCCGGTCAGTCAGGCTTCCCCGTGGCAAAATGGCCGATGCCATCACTCTTGACAATGACCCGGTTGGAAGGGCCCTCAGCTGGGTCAGTCAGGGAGCCGACTTCATTCATGTCGTCGACCTCGACGCGGCAGCCAACCGCGACTACCGCAACCGCGATCTCATCGACCGCCTCATCAGTGAAGTGAAAGTTCCCGTCCAGGTAGCGGGCGGTGTTAGATCTCAGGTCGAAGCCGCTCGCCTCATTGAGTCCGGGGCGTGGCGGGTAGTGATGGGCACCGCCGCCATCGAAGACCAGACCATGGTCTACGAACTCTGCCAGAAATATCCTGAGCACATCGCAGTTTCGCTCGATGTCCGCCCCAACGAAGAATTAGCCACCCGGGGCTGGACCCAGAACAGCGGGCGGTTCCTCGAGGAGGTCCTTCTGGAAATGGCCTCGGCGGGAGTCGCCGCCTTCCTGATCAGCGAAGCCGGGCGCGACGCCCTCGTCGAGCCACCAGACAACTCGATGATGCGCGACGCGTTGGCCATCGTCGAAGAACCGATCATCGCCGCTGGCGGCGTGCGGCATCTCGACGACTTACGCTCGTTGATGGCACTCCAAAAGGAAGGCCATCACATCAGCGGGGTCGTAGTGGGCCGAGAGGTCACCCATGGTCGCTTCACCCTTGAACAGGCCAAGGCGGTCATCGCCGAGGGTTATGTAACGGACGCCGTCGCCCAGACCGTCGACGTCGCACCCCACATCGCCGAGGCGGCTCAAGACTTTCGTCGGGTCGCCGACGAGTGTGAACTCGCGGCGTCAGAAGCCCGTACCGCTGCGGTGCGGCTCATGGAGATGGACGTCCCCAAGGGTTCGGCGCACGCCTTCGCCGCCCACGGCCACCTGCGCCGCGCCGATCAGATGCTGGACGAGCTTGCCAAGCTTCACGCTGAGCGAGCCCGCTCCTAGAACCGCAAGTCGACCAGCGCTACCGGGTGGCAACCGCCCGGATCCGCCAGCCGTCATACTTCACAATGGTCCCCTCATCGAGGGCGTCGGCTGCGGCCAGAACCTGTTCAGCCGACTCCATCGCCCGACGCTGATTGTCGTTGGTGACCTCCAACCCGGTGTCCCGCACGAGCGCATCAAAGAACACCGACCGGAAGGGAGCGTGGCCAACATGACCCAGGTCGGCCACCCGGGCGTATCTGCTGGCCCTCCCACTTGCAATCCCCATGAACCTTGGTCCGTCAGCTGTGGATTCGTGGACCGGCCGGGCTGGACGCACCAGCTCTCCCTCAACCCCGTCGAACATCTCCTCGGTTCCGACCCGAACCGCAACAAACACTTTCACCAGACCTCCATACCTTGATCTGAGAAACGTATCTCGGGCCTGTGACAGAAACGGTCGGCATCTCCGACCACCGGCTACTGGGGGGCGTGGAACGCCGAAATACCCGTGATCGCCTGGCCAAGGATGAGGGTGTGCATCTCGTTGGTGCCCTCATAGGTGTACACCGACTCGAGGTTGTTCATGTGGCGCACCACCGGGTATTCGAGCGTGATGCCGTTGGCACCCAGCACCGAGCGGGCCTCACGGGCGACCTCCAGGGCCATGCGGACATTGGCTTTTTTACCGAAGCTCACCTGGGCGGGATGTAGACCGGTCGAATCCTTCAAGCGTCCCATCCGCAAAGCAACCTGCGTCGCCTGGTTCACGCCGATCATCATGTCGACCAATTTGTCCTGGGTCAGCTGAAACGCCGCGATCGGGGTCCCGAACTGTTCTCGTTCCTTTGCATAATTCAGCGCCGCCTCATAGCACGCCCGGGCTGCGCCAACCGCGCCCCAGGCAATCCCGAATCGAGCCTCGGACAGACACGACAGGGGGCCCTTCATGCCGGCCACGCCAGGCAGCATGGCTGACTCGGGAAGTCGGACGTTGTCGAAAACCAACTCGCTCGTCACCGACGCCCGTAACGACATCTTCTTGTGGATGAGGTTGGCTGAAAAGCCAGGGGTGTCGGTCGGCACGACAAAACCGCGAATTCCGTCCTCGGTGCGAGCCCACACGACGGCGACTCCTGCGATGTTGCCGTTGGTGATCCACATCTTCGACCCGTTCAAAACCCAATCGGAGCCGGCGCGTTTGGCGTTCGTCTTCATCGACCCGGCATCGGAACCGCTGTCCGCTTCGGTCAGTCCGAAGCAGCCGATTACCTCGCCGGTCGCCATCCTGGGAAGCCACTCCTCCTTGTGCTCTTCTGACCCGTATTTCCAGATCGGGAACATGGCCAACGAACCCTGCACGGAGACCAAGCTGCGCAATCCCGAATCGCCTGCTTCGAGTTCGAGACAAGCCAGCCCGTAACTCACCGCGTTGGTTCCGGCGCAGCCATAGCCTTCGAGGTGCATGCCGAGGAGGCCGAGTTGACCGAGTTCCCTGGTGATTTCGATCGGGAACGTCCCCTGCTCGAACCAGTCGTCGATGTCGGGCAAAATCCGGTCCGACACGAACTGACGAACGGTGTCCTGAATCATCCGCTCTTCGTCGGAAAGTTGCGATCGAAGGTCGAGAAAGTCGAGCGGGTCAGGTTGCGTAGCCATCAGGCCTCCAGAGCGGCAGATCGTCTGTGTCAGTCTATTGCCTGACCGTCATGGCTGGATCGTCTCCGGCAATCACGAGCGGTCGAGTGGAACGATGAACTCGTCTTGCTGTGGTCTAATCAGCAACATGCGCGAGAAGATCCGAGCCCTCTCAGACCGGTTGGTTGCCCTCCAGCAACCGATTCGCATCCTCGATGCGGTCGGGTGGGGCGATGATGTCGCGGCGCGGTTCTTCGAAGGTGGGCAACGCTCCCAGCCCGACGTCAACGCCGACTATTACCAGAACCGCAAGCCCTTGCGGTTCGAGCCGGCCGACCAGCGGGAAGGCTTCGCAAACCTCCGCTCCGACGTGAACACCACCTTGGGAGACTCCCCGGTCGCCACGTTGCTCCTCGGCCGGATCAACGAATACCTCAGGGTGATCGATCTCCTCGAAGCACGCGGGACGCCGGATTTTGGAACGATCTCCGCCGAGTTATACGGTGCCCCGACCGACGAGCTACATCCGGGTGGACCCACGTTGGCCGAGCTCGGTGAGCTGATGACCGACTCGCTTTCCAACATCGACTCGGGAGCGTGGGAGTCTCCGGAAGGCACCATGCTGGATGCCGACGCCAGTGTCGAGATTCTCAAGGCTCGACTTGGGACAGTTTGTGGAACCGAGCAGGTGCGGGTCATGATCGATGACGGGATCGTGGCCGACGCGGCCGCCGGGGCCGATTACATCAAGCTGCGAGCCGACGCTCAGTTCTCCGAACGCGATCTACGCATCCTGGAGGTCCATGAGGGATGGGTGCATGTCGTAACCACCCTCAATGGCCGAAGCCAGCCATGGTGTACCTTCCTCGGGAAAGGGACACCTTCGACAACCGCCACCCAGGAGGGTCTGGCGGTGTTCACCGAGATCACCACACTGTCCTCAACCCCTGATCGGATCCGCAAGGTCACCCGCCGCGTCACGGCCATAGCCATGGCATACGACGGCGCAAGCTTTCTCGATGTGTATCGGTGGTTCCTCGATGATGGCATGTCGGAGGGCGACGCCTGGTCATCGTCGGTCCGCGTATTCCGGGGCAGCGGACCGTCTTATGGGCCGTTCACCAAGGACCTTGCGTACAGCCGGGGTTTCCTGGAGGTATACGACTTCATGCGACTTGCCGTCCGTCGCGGCCACGTTGACCGGCTACCACTGCTGTTCGGGGGGAAGCTAGCCGTCCGAGAAATGGGCGCCGTGGCCGAGTTGGTGCGCCAAGGGCTTGTGATCGGGCCTCAGATCGTCCCTCCGCACGTCAGCGATCTCAGCGCTCTGGCTTCGTGGATGGCCTATTCGAATCTCCTGAACCGGATCAATCTGGCTCAGATGGAACTCCACCTGCAATCCGCCCTCGAATAGGCCGAGTTCGTCCCCGTCGACCAGCGGCCGTAGACAGGCAGATCGGCCATACTGAACCCGTGCCTTCTGTTCGCTACGGGAGATTTACCTCGCCCGGCGGGTCGAGATGCGGCGCCGTCAAACCTGATCCTTCGGGCGCTCGCTAAGCACCCCTGCGTGCCAGAATCAGTTCATGCTCTACCCGATGATTCTCGAACCGATCCTGGCTCCCAAACCGTGGGGTGGCGATCGCCTCGCCGCCTACGGGAAAGCCGTCGCGGCCGGGGATCGCATCGGGGAGAGCTGGGAGGTCGCCGATCTCGATCTCGACAAGTTCGGCACCGTTCCGTTCGGCAAGTCGCAGGTTGTCAACGGGCCGTTGGCTGGCGAGACGCTCCGTGGACTCATGACCGAGAATGGCATTGAGCTCCTTGGCACAGCTGCCCGGTTCGGACAGTTCCCGCTGCTCATCAAACTGCTCGACGCCAGAGAGCCCCTGTCGGTGCAAGTTCATCCCACGTCCGATTACGTGGCTCATCATCCCGACACGCACATGAAGACGGAGTCCTGGTACGTGGTGGAAGCCGAACCGGAGGCGGTCATCTTCAAGGGTTTCCGGCCAGGGACCCAAGCATCCGATATCGCTCGAACCGCCGGAACCCCAGAGTTGGTCGGCTATCTTCAGACGATCCCGGTCTCGGCCGGGGACATCCACCATCTCCCCGCCGGCACGATCCACGCCCTGGGAGCCGGAGTTCTGGTCGCTGAAGTCCAGACCCCGAGCGACACGACCTTCCGCCTGTATGACTGGACGGAAGAACTGAACAGACCCGAGCGACCTCTTCAAATCGCCGAAGCGCTCGCCTGCCTCGACTATGCCGATCCGCCCCAGGCAGATCCCATCGAGCTTGGCCCCACAGTTCGATCCCTGATCCACACCGACCACTACTGGATTCACGAACATCGATCACCGGTCGGAACCCTGACCACCGATGCCAGTCCAGGACTCAGAGTCTTCATGGTGCTGACGGGAACCGTGGCGATTGGCGCGGTCAGCGCCGGGATCGGATCCACAGTTCTCGTGCCTGCCTCAACTCCCAGCGTGGTTCGTGCGGAGACAACTGCGATCGTGCTGGAGATTGGTCTCGCTCGCTAGCGGTACCTAAATCGATCGCTGAGCGGGATCGAACAGACGGGTCTCGTCACGGCCGGCCGCCACCGGAACGTAGCCGGGTACCAGGTGGTGGGGAGTGTCGAGATACACTTTCGCTTCGGGCACCTGGGCGAACCGGCCATGACTCCAACGAATCTCGACGTGGCCGTTTACCTCGTGCGGTCTCCCGTCGAGGCGATCTTTGAAGCGGGCGGTCCACTGAACGACCGGCTGCCCGCGCGATAGATCGGCCGATTGGTCGAACCCGACGAAATCATATCGCTCCCGGAGGTCCCATGGAGTCGAGACCCGATAGCGCATGTCCTGCCCATCGGCCGATTCGCCGAGCACAAAGTAGGGAGCCGACTGGAGGCGAAGCAATCTCCAGACCTGCTGCTCTCTGGCAGACTTTCGCCCAAGCTGGGCAGCCCACCGGGCGGACGATTCGACGGCGACCGCTTCGGCGAACTCCTGATACACGACGGCTAGATGACCGGGCAACTGCCGGGGCACGCTTCGCTTGAGAATTTCGCGGTGGTCCTGATCAAGGTCGGTTACGAGCGTCGGAAGGTCGGCGCCCGCCTCGAGACGAACCGCTTCATAAAACGCCTGATACAGCTCGCCCGCCACCTCGGCAAACCAGTCCCCGGTTATCTCGGTCCGGTCTGCCAGCAGTCGATCAAACAGATTCGAGGGCGACGAGTTGGTGAGGATATTCGACCCGTACTTACACGAGACGAGATACACGTGATCAACTCGCAGATCGGCGGGAATCTGCTCGTAGCCGGGAGGGCGATGGCCGCCCTTCCATTCGACCACCCAAGGCGGTCGGCCGCGCAGGCCTTCCGGGGAGGCGGCGAACTGGCTTCCGTTCCGCCAGGCTCGTTCGAACAGGCTGGCGTACGTACCCGTCCGGTAGGCGCCTTCGAGACGTTCGTATTCGTCGACTCCCACATTGCGCAGGCCCGGCGGGCGGACGCCCATGCCGTGGCGAAGGTCAGAGAACCCGAACATGGCGAGTCCGGTGACGATTTCGGTGATTTCAGTTTTGAGCGCGGGCATCGCTTCGGAACAGTTTGGTGAACTGGAGTTGGGCACCGATCAGGTCGGTCGGCAGGTCTCTTTCAGTGAAGATGTGCCGGTACGTGTAGACGTCGATCTCGACTCCTCGCAGATCCATCCAGGCCCGCACGGCGTCGCCCCATCGTTCCTCAAGGAGGGCCTGGCGAACCTGCTCGGCTCCAACCTCGCCCAATTCAACCGCACTCGTCTGGGCGACCAATTCGATCGCCAGGACCCGGTGCAGCGTTTCGATATCTTCGGCGAGGTACACGTCGGGCGGGTCGTTCGCAACCACCGCGTAAGCCACCCCGGACATCAGTCGTCTTCGGCAGGGGGCAGAAGGTCAAAGCCCTTTTCGATGTCGTCGTCCGACCAGAACCCGGGTAAGGGCACGTCGGTTCCCTGCGCGTAGGCCCGCAACCGGGCGACGCCGGTCGGGTCAAACATTTCGATGGCATCGAACACACTCCACGGACCGACTGCATGAAGCGCTTTGTCGCCGGGGCTGTTGGCCTTGGGCAGGTTTGACGTGACGATGAGCAGCTTGGCGGATGGTTCTTTGGCTTTGAGCACATGGGCCCGACCGAGCGTCTTCCACAGGGTGTCGGTTCGGATCAGTCCCGGCCGAACGGTGGTGAAAGCGCCCGACACATCCACATAGAAGAGTTGTTCGCCCGGTTCGTCCTCAACGAGAAAGTTGAACTGCACGCCTGCCTTGGGGAGCTTTACGTCTTCCTTGATGATCTTGAAGCCGGCTTGCTCGAGCACCGCCTGGGCAAGATCCTGGGCCTTCTTACCCTCCCGGGTGGCCCGCTCCTGGAAGTGCTCGGCTCGTTCTTCGTGGGTTTCGAACAACTCGATCGGGAGCGGTTCGTTGTCGATCGGCATAAATGCCCGACCGGCAGGTCTGCGATGTTTGGTCGCTTCGTAGCGTTCGGAAGCAATCTTGACGTAGTCCTCGTCGAGGTCGAAGCCGACCGAACGACGTCCGCTACGCATCGCCGCCACCATCGTCGTTCCCGACCCCATGAACGGGTCGAGCACCAGGTCGTTCTCATACGTGTACAACTCGATGAGTCGGCGGGGCAGTTCAACCGGGAATGGAGCAGGATGGTGGACTCGCCGTGCGCTTTCCGGATCGATCCGCCAAACGTCGAGCGTGGCTTCCATGAACTCGTCGGTCGACAGTGTATTCTCGTGTGGGTACCCCTCGGTTTCGCGTTGTTTGGCGCTCCGAGCTCGATCAAAACGCCCTTTCGATGCCACGATGACCCGCTCGGTGATGTCGCGCAACACCGGGTTGGCGGCCTTGCGGAACGAACCCCACGCCACCGATCCGGTTGCCCCGTCGGCTTTGTGCCAGATGATCTCGCCGCGCAACAGGAGACCGAGGTCGTCCTGAAGGATCTTGATGACATCGGCCGACAGGCTCCGATACGGCTTGCGGCCAAGGTTGGCGACGTTGACGGCGATTCGACCGCCCGGTTCCAGAACTCGTTTACATTCGGCGAACACGTCCTTGAGCATTTCGAGGTATTCGAAGTACGAGGTGGGAATCTGGGGCGTCGGGCCATGTCCGCCGTCAGCGCCGAGCACGGCCTGTTCGTATTCTTTGCCGACGAAATATGGCGGGGAAGTAACGACCAATGCCACCGACTTGTCCGGAAGGATGTCCATGTGTCGCGAGTCGCCATGCACACAGGGCGGATCCGGAAGGATGAGCGTGGCCGGAGCGGGTCCTAGCTCGTCGTCATCGGACACATCCGGCGGCGTGAAGCGGGCATAGAATGCCGAAGCATCGTGGTTCTCTCGTTTGCCCACTCCGAACGCCGACGTTTCCGTCGCGCGCCGAACCTCGATGTCGCTCTCATCAACCATGCCGTCAGGTTACCGCCCCCCACCGACACTTTTCGCGACCTCCCGACCGGGCTACCCGGATCGGTGCGCGTTCGCGACTTCGCCGATGATCCCGGCCAGTTCTACCGGTTTGGACCACATCGGCCAGTGGCTGGTTGGCAGGTCGATCCAGGTGACGTTGCGCAACTCTGGAATGCCGGCCAGAAAGGCCCACTCGGGGTGCTCACGAGCGTAGGTCTGGTACTGCTCAGACGTAAAGCCAGTGCAGATCATCGTGCTGGGGATGTCGCGGCGCGCATCATTGGTCAGCTCAGCACCCTGGCGGATCATCGCGCCCGGCTCAGGCACGGCACGCTCGCGGAACCGCTCCTTCTGCTCGTCGGTCAGCCCGTCGAGGTTCTCCTCATCCTCGATCTCTGCCCAGACCATCGGCATCTCGATACCCTCGAACCCGCGGTCGAGCGCTCCGACGCCGGGGGCGGTGTCGACGTAGACCATGGCCGCGATCTGCTCAGGGACTATGTCGCTGGCTGCATAGCCGGAGAAGCCGGTCGCACTATGGACCGCAAGGACCACCGGGGTGCCGGCCGCCCGAACTGCATCGCAGATTGCTTTGACATGGTCCTCAAAGGTGACGAGGGAACGGTCGGCATCCGCCGACTCGAGGCCGGGAAGTGTGAGGGCGGTGACGTCATGGCCGTCGGAGCGCAAGGCCTCCGCGACTTCGTCCCACGCCCATGCGCCAAGCCAGAAGCCGGGAACCAGGACGATCGGTGCAGAAGCCATTACCCAAATTCTTGTTAGTCCACCCGAACGCTGACATGTCCGTCGAGGGTCGACTAGATGTCACTCTCATCAAACCGTCTCGTCAGGTACCGCTCCCACTGGCACATTTCGCGACCAGTAGGAACCCGTCACTCCCTGGCGCCTAGAATTCGAAAAATTTGCCGGCAACGGTGCTCGAACGTACACGCGAAGGGAGACCATGAAGGCTGTTTTCATGGAACGGCACGGCGACCCGTCGGTTCTCAAATATGGCGACATGCCCGACCCGAACCCGGGGCCCGGTGAAATTCTCGTCGACATACACGCCGCCAGTGTCAACGGAGCCGACTGGAAGGTGCGCTCCGGAGTCACCGCGACGATCTCGAATTTCCCGTACATACTGGGGCGGGATTTCTCGGGAATTGTGTGCCAACTGGGCGCCGGAGTGAGCGACTTTCAGGTTGGCGATGCCGTATTCGCCGTGTGCGATGTTGGCCAGGAAGGCGCCTATGCCGAGAAGATCTCGATCAAAGCCGACATCATCGCGAGAAAGCCACCCGCCATATCCCATGTTGAGGCGGCCGCCCTGGCGCTGGCCGGCCTGACGGCACTGGTTTCCATCGAAGACACGTTGGAACTTCAATCTGGTGAAACGATCTTGATCCAAGGAGGAGCGGGCGGGGTGGCCAGTTTCGCCATTCAGCTTGCCAAATACATCGGGGCAAGGGTCATTACGACGACAAGCTCAGGCAACCGCGATTACGTTCAGAGCCTGGGCGCCGACGTAGTCATCGACTACAACCTGCAGGATTTTTCCAAGATCGTGTCCGATTGCGACGCCGTACTCGACACGGTGGGGGGTGACGTGGCGCGTCGGTGTTTCGCGGTCCTCAAACCGGGTGGCCGGGCCGCCTTTCACGCGTCAACGACGGCGCCCCAGCCCGATCGAGATGACGTGCGCTCCCTCAGACCGAAAGTTGCCCGTGATCGCCCTCACCTTGACCGGATCGTGGCCCTGGTAGGGGCCGGCGCGGTGCGAGCACCCGAGATCACGATCTACCCACTGTCGGAAGCCGTGGCTGCCCACCGGGTGAGCGAATCACGCCACCTGCGCGGCAAACTCGTCTTCGAAGTGCGCTGAGACCGCAAGATTCCCGGTCACGGAAAAACCGATCGGATGGCGAGGATGAGGCCGATGATGATCATGGGCACGCCGACGACGGCGCCGACTACGGTGAGGCTGATGATCACTCCCACGATCATGAGGATGAAGCCAATGACCAGCATGACCAAATGCCCGGCCAGTTTGAATGGCAGCGCCAACAGTTTGCTCATCCGAACGTTCCGATCTTGATGTCGCCCGACACCGATTTGCAGGTGATGTCGACATGTTTGCGTTCCCCTTCGAATGGGCTACTGCCACCTTCCGGAACTTTGCAGCTACCCGAGCGACTGAGCAGGTCCACGTCGAGGATTCGCCCGCGCGGCACCGTTACAGAGACGTTGCCGGACATCGTCTTGGAACTGAACCGAGACCCCTCGAACCGGACGACCTTCACATCACCGGAGACCGACTTCGTGATCAAGTCGTGCGAGGCGATCTGGATGTCGATGTCACCCGATACGGTCGTCACGGTGGAGTCGCCTTCGGCTCGTTCGACGGTCACGTCGCCAGACGCGCTGGCGACCGAGAGCCGTCCCGTGACCTTGCCGATATTGGCGTCGCCGCTGGCGGTCTTGAGAGAAACATCGCCGTCGACCTGACTTGCCCGGATGTCGCCTGAGGCGAGACGGACGTCGAGTTCACCGATCCGTTCAACGTCGACGTCTACGGAAGCGCCTGCCATGTCCAAACGAGTAGACGATGGAACGATGAGATCAACCTGGTGACTCCCGCTCGCAATGCCGCGCCCCTCGAACCGGACGGTGATCGTGCTTCCGACCTGGGCGATTTCGAATTCAGACGATCGACGTCCGCTAATCATGACTTCGATAAGATCAACGTCGCCGGTCTGCACCGATAGACGGCCGGATGGAAAGCTGACCGCTATCTGCGAACGACCGATGATCTCGAATACTTCGCGACGGTCACTCATGTTTCGATCCTGGTGCGCATCCGACCCGAACCGCTCGACGTCTTCCGAAAGGCCTTCGAAGACAAGTTCTTCACAACCCAGGCGTTGACCGAATCGCCCGACTCGCCTGCCTGGCTTTCGATGATCTCTTTGAGGGTGTCTGGAAGCCGCAGCGTTAGGCGGGCTTCGTAGTCGCCGGCACTGAAGCTGACGCCTTCGGGCTGACGAATCTGAATGGTGGGGTCACCGTCCTGAATGACCACGGACACTTCGTAGTCGGGAAGTTGGGAGGACACCTCGGTGGCAGCTTGCTGACCGAGTTCCATGGCGACCTGGCGAATGGCCGGTTCCAATGCCGAAATCACCGCACTAGCCAGGGCGGCGATTTCGGGGTCATTACCTGCGAGAACTAGCTGGTTGGTAAGAGATGCTTCGACGGAAGCGACCGCAGCTTCGATATCCATGTCAGTGATTCTTCCTGGTGGCTCGGGCCCGCCGGACGGCGAACCGACTGGGGGCAGTGAGATGACGATTGATGTCGGCCATGCGTGCTTCGTGAAGTCCGCTTGCCAGTTTGAGATTCGTATTGATCATGATAACACCCTCCTGACAGGTATTTCTGTCTGTTGTGATGTCATAATGATGTCATAATGATGTCAACTTGTCAAGGATCAATTACAAATTCTTGAAAACCCCACCGTTAGAGGCCAGATGGCCTAGGTGGCAGGCTCGATTCGCCAGTGATCGAGGTTGGCAGCGATGACTTCGCGGACTTGGACCACCACATCTTCGGCCTG
>JAENVV010000139.1 GCA_016650365.1 Acidimicrobiia bacterium | reverse complement strand
TTCGGGATAGCGCGCCGACCAGATTCAGGTCGCCTGCTTCCATGATCGCTTGTGTTAGGGCAGAGCCAGCCCATCCGGTTGCACCAGCGACTACGACGGTTGTCTGTTTTGATCTACTGCCAATCAATGTGACTCCAGGGTCTCGATACCGTTCGGCCACATTAGGTCCCTCGATGGACCGTCGGTTTGTGCAGCGGTGGTCAGCCTCCGTGCCCGACGCCACAGACTTCGGGAGGAGTCGAGCCGTCCGAGGGATCGAAGTCTTCGCATACGAATGGAATGCCGATCTTGCCGCCATTGCCGACCCCGCCGCTGTTGGGACCGGCATTGTCGGAGCCGCCACCGGCAGGGACAGTCGAGGTCGTTGCCGCGGTGGTTGCCGACACGGTGCCATCGGCGGCATCTGAGACCTGGTCGGTAAGTCCGCTGACTTGCGCACCAAAGAAGGCGACAGCTGACATCGCAAAAACGACGACCAATAGCATGAGTAACGCTGACTCCACGAGCGTTGCGCCCTCGGAGGATTCCCAGTTCGGCATGGTTCGCGTGATGGCCCCCTCGATAGTCCCAGCAATACCATATACGAGAGTCAACCCATTTCCGCGGCACCTCGGATATTCGCCCATCTCTTCGGCCAGCCATCCGTCGACCCGGGTCCTGGGAGAAATCGTCGACCGGCAAGATCCAAGGAGCTCTGGCTATGTCCCGTCGGTGGTGTGGAACCTGTGACGCAGTCTGTCGCGCAGGACTATGTTTCGAAGGGCACAGAGAAAGGATTGGCATGTCCCGAAAACTATTGCGGATCTTTCTATGGATAACGTTGGCTGAGGCGTTGGCATTTGTTGCCGGCCATTTGATTTCGAGGAAGATGACGACCGGTGGCGAGTTCAGCGATGACTTTGAGGTCGCGGCCATTTTCGGCGGGAAGAGATTCCATAGCAACGCAGGGGCGTTGAAGTCGGGATCGGCTGTGGCCGCTCTGGGCGGCTTGGAAATCGACCTGCGCGATGCCACTGTCGACCCGATGGGCGCCGATCTCGAACTTACCGCCGCACTGGGTGGGGTACGCGTCTTTGTCCCGGGAGACTGGATGGTCGATGTCGAGACGGATGCTCAGATGGGCGGCGTCGATATCGACGTGACGCCAAGCCAACAACTGCCAGAAGACGCACCCCGCCTGCGCATCCACGCCACCACCAGGGCCGGCGGCGTCGCCGTGACCGCCCGGGACTGAGAAGCCGGTTTTGACCCCAGCAACGTCTTCGGGTGGCGGGCCTGTCCTGCCGACCTAGGTGGCACTCATTCCGCCGTCGGCATAGAGGGTGTGACCGGTGATTGAACCCGCCAGGGGCGAAGCGAGGAAGAGCACCGGACCGACAGTGACGTCGGGCGGCGTCAGTCGACCTTGCGGGATTCTCTGCGAAAAGCTTTCGACGAGCGCCCGGTCGGTGAAAGCCGGTGCCATCAGAGCTGTATCCGTTGGTCCTGGCGCAACCGCGTTGACCGTGACACCGGTGCGACCCCACTCGACAGCCAGGGACTTTGTCATCGAAATGACGGCCGCCTTTGAAGCGTTATAGGCGAGCTGGAGCGCCGAACCGCGGTTGCCGGCGTTCGACGTATAGTTGATAATCCGCCCCGATTGGCGTTCGATCATGCGGCGTGCGGCCGCCTGGGACATGAGCCAGGTGCCTTTCACGTTGATGTCCATCGTCCGGTCGTAGTCGGTCTCGGATAGCTCGAGAGCCGGTACTCGAACGTAGATGGCGGCAGTGTTGACCAATACGTCGATCTTGCCGTGCTGGTGGCACGCTTCGGCGATGAGGGCCTCGACTGCGTTGGCATCTCGAACGTCGACCCGGGCGGGACTCGCCGTTCCGATCTCGGAGGCAACCGTCTCAGCGGCACCACCGTCGATGTCGGCGACTACCACATGGGCTCCATGGTGAGCGAAGGCCCGGGAGATCTCCCGGCCGATGCCACCCGCTCCACCGCTTACAACGACCACCTGGTCGGAGAAATCAAACCAAGCATCTGTGTTCATGTCTCCATCCTCCTGATCGTTGCGAGACGGATAGTACCGACACCGTCGGTTGACCGTTCGAGAAAGTCTCTTCAGGTCATTGCCTTGGACGCCATCAGGATGGGTTTCCTTGTGGTGTTCGCTTGTCCGCTCGCCGCGATGAGGCATCAGTCGAAAGCCGTGCCCGACGAAGCTGGGAGTGTCGGTCTCGGGTGTAGGTTGACCAACAGGCCGCCGTCTCAGTCCGGGATGATGCAGGCAATGGCTGATCCAGTGACAGGAGCTGATGTGCAGGGAGCAAGTTTTAGTTCGGACCAGCAGGCGCTGCTGGAGATCACCCGGAGGTTCGGCAACGAAGTGGTGGCGCCAGTGGCCGATGAACTCGACCGCCGCACCGATCCGGCCGAGTGTTTTTCGTGGGATATCGTCGAGCAGGCGGACGCAGCTGGGATACGAACCGCCACTCTCGCCAAGGAGTACGGCGGGGCGGACATTGATTCGCTCACCACGGCGATGATTATCGAAGAACTCGGAAAGTTCGACCTTGGAGTATCGGTGGTCCTGGCGCAGACGCTCAAGATTGCCCAGACATTGCAGGCTGCGGCGACGCCCGACCAGCAGGAGCGCTTCATTCCGGATTACGCCGCCGATCCGCGCGGTTTGCTGGC
>JAENVV010000138.1 GCA_016650365.1 Acidimicrobiia bacterium | reverse complement strand
GGTGTAGATGCGTGGAAAGACGACCCCGAAAGCCCGCTTCAGGTGACCATCGACGGGTATCTGCGAGCGGGGTCGGTGCTCGGGGCTCTCAACCTGCCGACCGTGGTCGTTCAAGAAGGGGGCTATGACCTCGCCAATCTGGGTGCTCTGGTGGTTGGTTTTCTCGATGGGCTCGAACGCGGCTAAATAGTGGGGCTGTGATTCAACCATCAGTCGAGAAAACCAAAAGTCCGTCGACCGGCCGTCTAATCGCTCTCGGTGTAACCACGGGTTTGCTGGCCGGGCTTCTCGGGGTCGGTGGTGGGATCATCATGGTCCCTGTTCTGGTCGCATTCGGGATGACCCGGCACCGGGCAACGGGAACGTCGCTGGCGGCGGTCCTTGTCATCGCCGCCGCCGGTGCGATTGCGTTCGGAGCCGCGGGTGACGTTGATCTTCCAACCGCAGTCGCGCTGGGAGTGGGAGGCCTGGCCGGGTCCACGATTGGAGCCCATTGGATGAACCGGCTCTCGGGTGTCACCCTTGCCAGAGTTTTCGGGGTGGTCTTGTTGGTGGCCGGCGTTCGCATGGCGATAGGAGGCAGCGTCACCGAAGGCGAATTGGGGCTGAGTCCGGTGGCGTCGATCGCGCTTGAGCTGCTGATCGGAGCTCTCACCGGGATTCTCGCCGGGTTGGCCGGAGTGGGCGGTGGCATCGTTCTGATCCCGGCCATGGTGCTGCTGCTCGGCATCGACCAGCACACCGCTGAGGGGACCTCATTGATCGCGATCCTCTTCACCGCGGCTGCCGGATCACGTGTGAACATCGCCAATGGTCACGTCGACTGGCGAGCCGTGGGAATCCTCGGCATCGCCGGAGCGTTGGTCGCCCCCGCTTCGGCTGCCCTGGCGCAAACCATTCCGTCCGACACTCTCGGCCGGATCTTTGGCGTCTTCGTAGTGATCAACGCCGTCCGAACCCTTTGGAGGAGCCGAGAAGGCTGACTCAGGCCTTCTTCAACTCGAGGGCTGCCGAGTTCATGCAGTAGCG
>JAENVV010000137.1 GCA_016650365.1 Acidimicrobiia bacterium | reverse complement strand
TTTTCTCGTCTCGGTCCATACCGCAAAGAGTTGATTGACGAGGTTGCCTATGAGCGAGGCGAGTTGTTCGAGTATTGGGGCCATGAAGCGTCGCTTCTCCCCATCGCCACCTACCCCCTCTACCGTCATCGGATGGAGAAAGATCATCCGTGGAGGCTTATCAAGGAAGAACCCGGTTACGTCGACCGGGTGCTCGAAGAAGTGGCGGCCCGTGGTCCGGTGAAACTGTCGGATCTCGGCGAACCGGGAGAGCGGTCAGGACCATGGTGGGGATATTCGAAAGGCAAGATCGCCCTGGAGTGGCTCTTCGTGAAAGGTCTCGTGGCTTGCTCACACCGGGAGAATTTCACTCGCTACTACGACCTGGCGGAGCGAGTTATCCCCCCATCGGTGTTTGATCTCCCGGCCGTCGAACCCGCAGAGGCAGGTAGGGAAATGCTGCGGATGGCTATCCGACATTACGGGATCGGGACCGCCGCCGACCTGGCCGACTACTACCGAATCCGCATGCCGCAGGCTCGCCCACTGATAGAGGATCTGGTGAAGTCGGGGGAGTTCGTCGAAGTCGGGGTCAGGGGCTGGGACAAGCCTGCCTACCTTGATCCAGAGGTGGTAACTCCTCGGGCCATCGTGGGTTCGGCGCTCCTCACCCCGTTCGATCCGGTGGTGTGGGCCCGTGATCGGGCCGAACGTTTGTTTGACTTCCGTTACCGGATCGAGATCTACGTCCCGGAACCGAAAAGGGTATACGGCTATTACGTGATGCCGTTCCTAATGGACGGCGAATTGGTCGCAAGAGTTGACCTCAAGTCCGACCGTCAGTTAAGCCGATTACTAGTACGTGGAACATTTCTGGAAGACGACCAAGCATCTTCCCGGGTTGCACCGGCGCTCGCCGCCGAACTCGTCAGGATGGCCGAATGGCTGGATCTTGGCGGGATCGAAGTGGCGGACAATGGGAATCTTGCCCGGGAGCTTCGCGCCGCCGTTTGAGAGGTCCGTTCCGGCTGCCATCACACCGGTCGTAACCAGCCCGACCGTTCCGGTGGACCTACCGTGAAGCGCCTCGATACGCTGCTGGTACTGGCTCACGAACCGATTACAGCCAAACTCATCAAAGAGTTGGTCGGCGATGGCATGGCGCGCGAAGTGATCTCAATCGACAGTCCAGGTACCGCCATGGGCGTGATCAACAACAACGCCATCGACGCGGTCATCATGGATGCGTCCTTCCCTGGTTCCGTCGGTCGGACCGGGGTGGAGACTTTTCGTGAGGTACTAATCGATGCACCCATCATCACGCTGGTCCACCTTGATGCCGAAGAGGCCGGGGCGGTAACCATCGACCAGGGTGCCGATGACTTTCTCATCCTTGACCACGTCAACTCTTTGAACCTGGGACGGGCGATCACCTCGGCGTTGCGACGCCGAATGGTTGACCGCGAGTTGGCGAGGTCGAAGGCCTCCGTGAATCGTTTCTACGAAATCATCGAAGCCGCCGACGATCTGGTTTTGGTCATTGACAACTGGGAAAAAGTCGAGTCGGCCAACCCCGCCGCCCGGGCCTTTTTCGGTATCCCCGACGGTGATCATCCTCGGATTACCGACGTTCTCGGATCAGAAGGTAGTGGGATCTGGCATGAGGCCCTCCCGGAGCTGATGCTGGACGGACGGTTTGTCGGAGAGGCGGTTCTGACTCCTGCGGACGGGGAACCAGCCGACCATGCCATCACCCTTATCCATCACGAACGGTCTGGTCTGTCAGGTCAGGCGTACACCTCGTTTGTTGCCCATGACTTGAGTGCCTTGAGGGCGGCGGCCGAGAAGGCCCACATGGAGCAGCAGATACGTGCCAAGGATCAGTTTGTTGCGAGTGTTTCCCATGAGCTGAGAACTCCCTTGACGGCCGTTCTTGGTTTCACCGAGTTGCTTCACTCCGGTGCCTTGAACGGGCAAGAGGAAGAGATGGCAGGGATCATGCAGTTGATTGCCGAACAGGCGAAGGAAGTCTCCAGCATTGTGGAAGACCTCATGGTCGGCGCTCGAGCCGAGATTGGCAGCGTTTCGGTTGTACCGGTTCTTGTCAGCGTCGAATCCCAGGTCCAATCGGCCGCAGATGCCCTCGTGGGCGAATTCGAGTCGTTCCGGATCGACGTGGACTCGGTTGACATCTGGGCTGATCCGGTGAGAGTGCGACAAATTATCCGGAATCTCCTTACGAACGCCAGGCGATATGGTGGCCCGAATGTCCAGGTCACCTCGTCCGTTGCCGATGACGTCGTCACGATTCATGTTCGCGACGACGGCGAAGGCGTCCCGGAAGATCGGCAATTCCTTATTTTTGAGCCGTATCACACGTCCGGAGGGAGGGACTCTCGGAGTGCCGCAGTAGGACTCGGGTTGACGGTATCCCGCCAGTTGGCTCGACTCATGAACGGCGATCTAACGTACGACTGTGCCGACGGTTGGTCGGTCTTCTCGTTGACGCTTCCCCGCAAGGACCTAACCCTTGAGGGTGATTTCCGCTAGTTCAGTCCGGTAGTCGGCGAGTTTTCTTGTGAGGGCTTCGTTGCCGATGGCCAGGATGGCGACTGCCAGAAGCGCGGCGTTCGTCGCACCATCAATCGCCACCGTAGCAACGGGAATACCGGTCGGCATCTGGACGGTCGACAGGAGGGCATCCATGCCATCGAGCGATGCTGACAGGGGAACCCCGATTACCGGGAGTAGCGACTTGGCGGCCATGACACCCGCCAGATGAGCTGCCTTTCCTGCGCCGGCGATAATGACCGAGTACCCGTCTTTCGCCGCATTTTCAGCGAAAGACAATGCAACGTCGGGTGTCTTGTGGGCTGACATCACCGCCATCGTGTTGTCAATGCCGAACCCGGCAAGCGTTGCCGCCGCCTTCTCCATGACGGGGCGGTCCTTGCCCGACCCCATGACTATTGCAACCTTGCTCATGTTTACCTCGCTATGTCAGAACGATATTGCATTCCGGGCCACCGGAGTGTATCGACCGCCCGGTAACATCGGGCGCGAGCATCCTCGACGGACCGATCGATGGCAACCACACTGAGTACCCGGCCCCCGCTGATCACCACCTGTCCGGCATCGTCATAGCTCGTTCCCCCGTGAAAGATGATGACGTCTTCAGCTCGTTCAAGTCGTGAGAGTCGGGTGCCTTTGACCGGAGCCTCGGGGTAACCCTCAGCCGCCAGCACCACGTTTACGGCCGTATCGGGAGACCAGTCGACCCTGGACTTCCGAATGTCTCCAGCCAGGGCTGCTTCGATGAGGTCGAGTAGATCGGTTTCGAGACGGGGGAGCACTACTTGGGTTTCGGGGTCTCCCAGTCGGCAGTTGAACTCGAGCACCGACGGGCCTTCGCTCGTCAGAACGTAGCCGACGTACAGAAATCCGATGTACGGGTTTCCATCTTCGGCCATGGCAGAGAGCACCGGACGAACCACCCGATCGAGCGTAAAATCCATGATTCCTGGTGGAAGATCCTCGACCGGGCTGAATGCGCCCATTCCGCCCGTATTGGGTCCGCGGTCGTCATTGCGGAGGCGTTTGTAATCGCGAGCTGGCTCGAGCAGCACGGCGTCGGTCCCGTCACAAACCGCAAAGATACTGAGCTCGGGACCGGCGAGGAACGCCTCGATGAGGACCCGTTCGTCACCGAACCGGCCTGACAAGCAATCATCGATCCATGCTTCGCCTGCTGCGAGGTCTTCGGTGACGAGTACGCCCTTGCCGGCTGCCAACCCGTCAGCTTTGATTACATACGGTGCCGTCTGGGCTCGCAGGAACGTCTTGGCCTCGTCCGGTTGATCGAACGATCCCCATGGGGCAGTCGGAACGGAAGCGCGATCCATGACTTGCTTGGCAAACGTTTTGGAGGATTCCAGTCGAGCGGCGGCTCTGGTTGGTCCAAAGGCTGGTACTCCGAAGCTGCTGAGGGCGTCCACGATGCCGGCTGCCAGCGGGGCTTCGGGGCCGACGACGACCAGATCGATCTGCTGGGCTTTGGCGAAGGCCGCTACCGCCCCGACATCGGTTGGCTCGATCCCTTCGATGACCGATCCGAGTTGGGCCAGTCCCGGATTGCCAGGAAGTGACATGATCTCGGTGACCCGCGGGGACTGCACCAACTTCCAGCCGAGGGCATGCTCGCGGCCCCCACCCCCGATGAGTAGAACTCGCATACTCATCGACGAGTCAGGAGTTGCTCACGCTCTGGGCCGACTGAGATCCAATCACAGGGGGTCCGGAGTTGATCCTCGATGAACTCGATGTATTGCTGGGCCTCCTTGGGGAGGTCAACGTAGGCCCGGGTCTCGGTGATGTCAGTTCTCCAGCCGGGGAGCGTTTCGTAGATTGGTTGGCAGTTATAGAGAACCCGTTGTTGGCGGGGGAATTCGCTGTATTGCTCACCAAGCGATGTGTAGCCAACACACACTTTGATCTCGTCGAAAGCCGAGAGAATGTCGAGCTTGGTCAAGAAGATCGACGTGAGGGAGTTGATTCGAACTGCGTAGCGAAGCGCCACGACGTCAAGCCATCCGGCCCTCCGGCGCCGCCCGGTGACCACCCCATATTCGTGCCCGAGGTCGATCATGCGATCGCCGGTCTCGTCGAGGAGTTCGGTCGGAAATGGCCCGGTCCCGACCCGAGTCAGGTACGCCTTTGACACGCCGATTACTTCGTCAATGGCTTTGGGACCGATTCCCGTGCCGGTCAGGACGCCGCCAGCGGTCGGGTTGGAGGACGTCACGAACGGGTAGGTTCCATGATCGACATCGAGCAGGGTTCCCTGGCCTCCCTCAAACACGACGGTTTTGCCATCGTTGATCGCTTCCCAAACGAGAAGGGAGGTATCGGTGACGAACGGCATGAGCTGCTCGGCATAACCGAGGTATTCGGTGGCTATCTCGTCGGCGTCCATCGGGAGTTGGTTATAGACCCGGGTGAGGATCTTGTTCTTTTCAACCAAGGAAAGGGTCAGTTTGTCGCGGAAGATCTTCGGATCGAACAGGTCCTGGACCCGGATCCCCGACCGGGCGAACTTATCCGTGTAGGCCGGCCCAATGCCCTTCTTGGTGGTGCCGATCTGATTCCGGCCAAGGTATCGCTCCTGAATGGCATCCATCTTGCGGTGATACGGCATGATGAGATGAGCGTTTGACGAGATTCGGAGCTTTGACGTCGCGATGCCTCGTTCGTTGAGCATCGCCAACTCGTTGAGGAGCGCCTTTGGGTCAATCACGGTTCCTGAGGCGATGACCGGAGTGACGTGGGGATACAGGACTCCGCTCGGGGTCATCGACAGTGCGAATTTTTCCTCCCCGATGACGATTGTGTGGCCGGCATTGTTTCCACCCTGGAACCGCACCGCCATATCCGCGTTCTTCGAGAAATGATCGACGACCCGGCCTTTGCCTTCGTCGCCCCACTGTGCGCCGAGCACGATCGTGGCTGTCATCGTTGATCCTTTGGGTCGGTAAGATCTGATCGTAGTGGCTCGACGATCTACCCGATCCAGTCAAGTTGTCGATGTCCGTAGCATCGCGTAATCCCCTACCATTGCGGTTCATGCCTCGCATCAGAGCTGCCAGCATCGGAGAACACAAAGAGCTAACCCGCGCCCAGGTGCTTGAGGAAGCCGAACGGCTCTTTGGCGAATATGGGTACGAGCAAGTGTCGCTCGGCGATGTCGCCGGGGCGGTCGGAATCGGCCGGACGACACTGTATGACTACTTCCGCGACAAAGAGGACCTGCTGGCAACCCTCGTCGAGGAAATCTTGCCGGCCACGATCGAGCGCATGGTTCGCGAGCTTCCCGAACGACTCTCCTGGCGAGATCGACTGGCGGCCCTCTCGGTGGCCATGGTCGACTTCGTCGCAACCGATCCGACACTCGGTCTGATCTTGCATCGCGAAGTGGCGAAGTTGTCAACCGAAGCCCAGGATCGGGTTGGCCGGGCTCATCGTGGTCTGTCAACCGAGTTCGTAACGATCTACCAGGGCGGGGTCGAGGCCGGCGAACTCAAGGCCCTTCCATACGATCTGGTCGGACGCTTTCTTCAGGATCTCATCATGTCGGCTGCCAAAGCCCTTATCGACTCGCCTGATCCGGGAGTGAGGCGCCAAGAGGTCACCGACGCGATGGTATCGGTGCTCCTGTCAGGAATGGGCACGTGAGAACGGTTCTGGCCGGTGCTCGGATCTTCGACGTCGAAGCTCGGGCTTTCTCGTCGAGTGATGTGGCTGTCGAAGGTGACCGGATCATCGAGGTGGGTCCCGGCCTCGATGGAGACGTCTCGGTCGACCTGACCGGGCGCACCATCCTTCCCGGACTGATCGACACCCACGTTCATGTCATGATTTCGTCTCTGGACCTGTTCGGGTCCATGCAAGAGCCGTACTCCCTGCGCTTCTATCAGGCTATTGCCAACCTCCGCGCCACGCTTGAGGCGGGCATCACGTCGATTCGAGACGCCGGAGGTGCCGACCTCGGAGTCAAGACCGCCGTCGAACGTGGTCTGATATCGGGCCCTCACATGCAGATCGCCATCGGGATGCTTTCCCAAACGGGTGGCCACGGCGACGGGTGGCTGCCGTCCGGGATGAATCTACGGGTTCTTGAGGGTGACCACCCGGGCGCACCGAAGACCATCGTGGATGGTCCCGAAGAGGTACGCAAGAAAGTTAGGGAACTTGTACGGGCTGGAGCGGATGTCATCAAAGTAGCCACCTCTGGTGGCGTGCTTTCGCCCCGGGACGACCCCCGGCACGCTCACTTCGATCTCGTCGAACTGCGGGCCCTGGTTGCTGAGGCCTCAGCCGCCGGACTCTTCGTGATGGCTCACGCTCAGGCCACCGACGGAATAAAGAATGCCGTGCGCGCCGGGATTCGATCCATCGAGCACGGCATTTTCTTGGACGACGAGGCAATCGAATTGATGATCGCCAACGGCACTTACCTGGTCCCGACTCTGGTGGCACCCACCGGTGTTTCGAAGGCCGCCGCGGCCGGGGCGCGCATCCCGGAAGCGTCAATTCAGAAGGCGAACGAGGTGATCGACATCCATCGCCAGTCGTTTGCCAGAGCCGTCCAAGCCGGTGTCAAGATCGCCATGGGCACGGACACTGGAGTTACTCCTCACGGTGACAATCTTGAAGAATTGAGCCTGATGGCGAGCGGAGGCATGGATCGGCAAGATGTGCTGGTCGCTGCCACTCAGTCGGCGGCCGACCTACTCGGCCTCGGTAACGAGGTTGGTTCCATCACCCCCGGAAAACGAGCCGACCTGACCATGATTTCCGGCGACCCACTCGAATTCGACGATTGGGTCATCGACTCTGTCTGGAAATCTGGCATGCAAGTGGTCGGGTAGGCCGCCTAGAACCCGAAGGTCGGATCGTCGATGGATCGGCTAACCGCCAACTCATGCAGGACCGAATGTGCCTCCGACGTCTGGCCGGTCAGTTTCTCGTATGTGCCGTCTGCCTTGAGGATCCACGTCAACGTATCGTCGGCTTGGAGCACGTCGAGGATTTGCTGCAGCCTTGTTTGAAGTTCCGGAGCTTCGACCGGGGTGAGGGCCTCGACCCTTCGATCAAGATTGCGGGGCATCATATCGGCAGATCCGATCCAGAACTGGTACCCCCGGGCGGCACTCCCGAAACGAAGAATGCGCGAGTGCTCAAGGTAGCGGCCCACGATCGAGCGGACGGTGATGGTCTCCGACAGACCAGGAATCCCCGGCCGGAGGCAGCAAATCCCCCTCACCAACAGATCGATCCTGGCTCCGGCCTGCGAAGCCGCATACAGCTCTTCGATGATTCCGGCATCGACGAGGCTATTCAACTTCATCACGACGTGCCCATCGGGCGCCGCGCCCTCGTGCCGAATGAGATCGGTGACGGTTTGTCGGCCCGAATACGGCGAGACAGCCAGCTTGCGATAGTTGATTAGCCGGCTGTGGCCCGTCAAGAAATTGAAGAGGTCTCCGAGGTCGGCGGTGATGTCCGGGTCGGCGGTGAACAAGCCGATGTCTTCGTAGGTTCGAGCGGTCGAACCGTTGTAGTTGCCGGTTCCGATGTGGGCGTACCTGCGAATGGCGTCCGGGTCTTGCCGAACCACCAATGACACCTTGGCATGGGTCTTGAGTCCGACCAGGCCATACACGACATGGACGCCGGCCGTCTCGAGTTTCCTGGCCCATTCGATGTTGCGTTCCTCGTCGAAGCGGGCTTTCAGTTCGACGAGCGCGACGACCTGTTTGCCGCGCTCGGCAGCCACAATCAGATCCCTGGCGATGGCCGAGTCGTCGGCGGTCCGGTACAGCGTCTGTTTGATGGCGAGCACGTCCGGGTCACGGGCCGCCTGGCTGAGGAACTCTTCGACCGAACTGGTGAAGGAGTCGTACGGGTGTTGCACCAGCAGATCGCGTTCTCGGAGGACATCGAAGATATTTGGCGGTGAGCCATCCACCTTGGCAAGGGCCGGTTGTGTGAGACCTTTCCAGTATTCCCATTTCAGGTTGGGACGGTCCTGGGAATACAGACTCATCAGACCGGTGAGGTCGAGCGGGCTTCGCAGAACGTAGATGTCGCGGGAATCCATCTGGAGTTGTCGCATGAGCACGGCCAGACTGTTGGGTGAGATATTCGTCTCGACCTCCAGCCGGACTGCCCTGCCGAAGCGCCGCCGGGTGAGCTCGATGGAGATTGCTTCGAGCAGGTCGTCGGCTTCGGATTCCTCAAGGACCAGGTCGGCGTTGCGGGTGACCCGAAACATGTAGTGGTCAATTACTTCCATCCCGCTGAACAGATCGCCGAGATGCGAGGCGATGACCTGTTCGATCGGCACGAAGCGGAGCCCGTCGGGCAAACCGACGAAGCGATCCAGTCGGGGTGGGACTTTCACCCTGGCAAAGCGCATCGTTCCGTCTTGTGGATCCCGGATATTCACGGCGAGACTCAGTGACAGGTTCGAAATGTATGGAAAAGGATGGGCCGGGTCGACCGCCAGCGGGGTAAGAACCGGAAACACCTTGGAGCGGAACTCCTCATCGAGCCAGACCAGGTCGTCGCCGGTCAGCGTGTCGACATTGACGATGGCAACGCCTTCGGTTGCCAATTTCGGAATGAGCTCATCCTGGACCACACCGGTCAGGCGATCCATCAATTCGGTCGCCCTGGCGCGCACCGCTTCAAGTTGTTCGGTTGGTGACATCCCGTCCGGTGGTGGGCTGGTAACTCCGGCAGCTACCTGTTCCATGAGGCCCGCCACTCGAACCTGGAAAAACTCGTCGAGGTTGGTCGAAAAGATGGCAGCGAATTTGGCGCGCTCCAACAATGGTGTCGTCGGGTCCTCGACGATGGCGAGAACTCGTTCGTTGAAGTCGAGCCACGACAGCTCTCGGTTGGTGAAACGGTCCATGACACCGAACAGTACCGATCCGGACTCATTTTGGGAACTAACGGCGTAGGGTTGACTTATGGTGTTCCGGGTTGCGGTCACTACCACATTGGATAGAACAGCAGGCATGTCCTCCGAGCTGGTTGCGGTCGGCCTCACTCCGATCGAGTTGCCGTGTATCGAAGTTGTCCGGGGTAGGGATGAGGACATCGTGCGAGCCAGGGCCGCTTGCGAGGAAGCCGACCTGATCGTTCTCGCTTCGTCCCGGCCCTTGGACGCTCTCTGGCCGGACGGTTCGTTCCCAGAGGTCGACGCAGCCGTCATTGGACCGGCCACGGCCACATCGGTCGTCGAGCGGGGAGGGTCGGTCAGGATCATCGGTAACGGCAGCCTGCTGAGTCTGGTGTGCTCGCTCGACGTCGAACACTGCCGAGTGGCTATCCCGCACGCGCCGAGCACCGACCCACAAGCGCTCGCTGAGTTGGCGGATCGGTGCCGCGACCTTGTGGCGGTCCCTGTGTACTCGACCGCTCCGATCGGACCAGCCGACGACGAAGAGGTTGATGGTGTCGTGTTTGTCTCGTCATCAGCCGTACACGGCTGGGCGCTTACCCGTAGTTTCGATCGGCTGCGGATTGCCTGCTTGGGCTCTTCCACATCGGCGACGCTGCAACTGTACGGTCGCGATTCCGACGTGGCTGACCGCCACCGGTCGTATCGAGATTTGGCCGTTGGCCTTGCCTCATTGGTGGCAACCTAACCCGCCACGAGTGCTGCGATATTCGTCCCTGGGAAGGTTTTTGTTGATCTTCGGGCGCTTCTTCGTCTACCGTGGTGGCGCTTGCGGGGCGGCCTGCCCAGTTCGGGTCGCCCTTTTCGGACATCGACAAACTGGAACTAAGGAGAGAAATGAATAGGATCCAACGCATTCTTGCGGTGTTGGTGGTACTGGGTGTTTTCGCAGCGGCGTGCACCGCTGATGATACGGCACCGACCACCCCTGATGACACCACGCAAACTGACCCAGGCACTACAGATACCACAGTCGCTAGCAGGTCGACCGATCAAACGACTCCCGTCGCCGGCCAGTCCGGTGGGGCAACTCTTGATGAAGTCCGTGCTCGCGGCGTCCTTAAATGCGGCGTTAGCGGCAGCGCCGTTGCCTTCTCTGAAACGCAGTCCGATGGTTCGATGACCGGCTTCGATGCTGACATGTGTCGCGCCGTTGCTGCTGCCGTGCTTGGCGATGCCACCAAGGTTGAGTTCTCCGCACTGACGGCCGCCGAGCGTTTCACAGCCCTGTCGGCTGGTGAGGTTGACCTGCTCATCCGGAACACCACCTGGACCCAGTCTCGCGATACGACCCTCGGTCTTGACTTCGGTCCGACCACTTACTTCGATGGCCAGGGCGTCATGGGTAAGGCTTCGGACGGCTTCACGGCCGACTCGACGCTTGCCGATGTCGATGGCGCGGTTCTCTGCACCAACGCTGGTACGACCACAGAGAAGAACATTTCCGAGGGCGCCGCACTTGCCGGTGCGACCATCGTGCTGAGCACGGTCGCCGAGTTCCCTGAGGCGATGGAAGGCTTTAAGGCCGGGTCGTGTGACCTCGTCACCACCGATGCTTCTGGCCTCGTTGGCAACATGGTCACGGCCCTGCGTGACGGAGAGATTCAAGAAGGCGACTGGGTCGTGTTCCCACGTGCCCCGATCTCAAAAGAACCACTCGGTCCGGTGTACCGTCAGAACGACAGCCAGTGGGCTGACATCATCAACTGGACGGTGTATGCCACGTTCATCGCCGATGAACTTGACGTCACTTCCGCCAACGTCGATTCCGTCCTCGGAGCGTCCGATCTCAATCCGGAACTCGGTCGTTTGCTGGGTACAGCCGACGACGAGCTTCAGACCTCCATGGGTCTGTCGGCTGACGCCTTCTACCAGGTCATCAGCCAGGTTGGCAATTATGACGAGATCTTCAGTCGCAACCTGAACCCGGTCGGAATCTTCCGTGAAGGTTCCTACAACGCCCAGTGGTATGACGGCGGCATGATTTATGCCCCACCCGCCAGGTAGGCACCGTTAGCAAGAGAAAATCACGAGGGGGGCGTCATCGGCGCCCCCCTCGTTGGTATGGTGATCAGCCATAACTAGTTATGAAGGAGGGTGAGAGGATGACGACCGCTATTCAGCGTCCGACACGCCCTCCCTTCTACCGTGATGTAACCGTTCTCAAATGGGTCTTTCAGATTGCCTTCCTCATCGGCATTGTGACCTCCTTCTGGATCCTGGGCAGTTTCTCGATTGCAAACCTCGCCAAGCAGAACCTGGCGGTGTCCTGGGACTTCATGTCGCGTCCGGTTGGCTTCCAGGTCGCCGAGGGGTTCACGACCCACCCCAATAGCGGATTTCAAGCGCTGTTGGTCGGTATCACCAACATGCTGCGGGTCACCATTTCCGGGATTGTGGCCGCCACGATCCTGGGAACCATCATCGGAGTCAGTCGCCTTTCCCATAACTGGCTCGTCAGCAAACTGGCCACCGTTTACATCGAGGTCATCCGCAATATTCCTTTGTTGGTTCAGATCGTGTTCTGGGGGATCGTCGTTTCGATCATTCCGAACCTGGTGGTCGACGAGGGCAACGATGGTTCGTTGCAGTCGCTGTTTGGGCTACGCATCCTTCCCGAAGGCTGGATCTTCGCCTCTCCGAAGGGGTTCGCCATGCCCTGGTTCGTGCCCACGGATGGTCGCTGGCAGTGGGTCGGATTCATGATCGTGGGTGCCGTCGCGGCCCGGTATGTGTATGGCTGGCGTATTCGGCTACAGGAGGCCGGTACGGCCGAAGCTCGCGGGTTCCTCTGGGCGGGCGGCGTGCTACTGGCGTTCGGCGTGGTTGGAATATTCGCTCACCCGCTGATGGGAATTTTTGGACCCGTCTTCGGGTTCCTGGCGGCCTTCTTCATGAACACGCCAATCATCATCTTTCAGATCGCGCTGGCCGGCCTGGTGGCGTTTGGGGGTTACTCGATAATCAAGAAGCGACTTGACGAACTGCGGACTCCGGCCGGACTTGGAAAGCTGACCGATGATGATTGGTTCAGGCTTTCCATGGCAGCGGTCGTCGCCGCCGGTTTGGCACTGTTCTTCCTCCTTAGGGCCGGTCCGGTCGTGGCGCTCGTTGGGCAGGGGTCCGTTTTCGGGCAGGAGGTTGGTTTGAGTCAACTGTTCACGGGCCTTCAGAATCGGTTTTCGATCGGAACCGGGGCGCCGTTCGATTTTTCGCTGCCGGCGCTCGATGGCCGTTTCAACAACTTCTCGGCCGACGCCGGGCATATCATCACCCGGGCATACTTCGCTTTGTGGATCGGCGTTGTGCTGTACACGGCCGCCTTCATCGGCGAAGCGGTGCGAGCTGGTGTGCTCGCCGTGCCGCGCGGCCAGAGCGAAGCTGGATTCGCCGTTGGTCTCAAGCGAAGCCAATTGCTCAGAATGATCGTTCTCCCGCAGGCCTTCCGCATCATTCTGCCGCCGGTCGGCAACCAGTACCTGAATCTCGCCAAGAACACCTCGTTGGGCATTGCCGTCGCCTATCCGGACATCGTGCAGGTTGGCCAGACGATCTTCAACCAGACCGGCCAAACGATTCCGATCGTCATTTCCTGGATGGCCTGGTATTCGTTCGTGAGCCTCACGCTCTCGGCGATCGTCAACCGGTGGAATAAGAAGCTGAAGTTGGTGGAGCGCTGATGGCTGAAGGCGTCGTTCTTGTGGAGAACGTCGAGCTGGCTCCGGAACCCCCGCCGTCGGGCCCGGCGACCTGGATTCGCGAGAACCTGGCGTATTCGGTGGCTAGCACGGTCACGTCGATTGTGGTTGGTCTGGTCGTGATATTCGGACTCCGCTCGCTCATTGCCTGGTTCCTCAACCCCTTCAGGAAGTGGTCCTCGGTGACCGCCAACGCCCGGTTGCTGATGGTGCAGGCCTACCCGGAAGCGCAGTTTTCCCGGGTATGGATCTCGGTGGGAATCGTCGTTGTGCTGGCCGGTCTGTCGGCAGCAGCCTGGCGGGTATCAGGGAAGGTTTCCGTCGGGCAGATAACCAAGGCTTTGCTGGTAGCCGGTTCGACCGCCGTTCTGGTCGCGCTGTTAGCCCCCGGCGAGCTCACCGGGGGCCGCGGATTACTCGCTTTAGCCGGTGTGATCGTTGCCGGTTCTGGATATCTGTGGAAACGCGCCAGGAGAGCGTCGATTAACGAGCCGGCCATCTCAACAGTTGCGCTGGCCGGTCTCGGGTTGATCCTCATTGCGGCGGTCCTTTGGACGATCAAGCTGCCGGTACAGGAAGTGTTTGCCGATGGGACCAAGGAAGTCACGAGTCAGGTGCTCGCCAGGACAACCAAGCTCCCGTGGACCATCTTGCTTGGTGTGCTGGCGGTTTCGTACGCGATCGGTGTGGCAGTTCGCGAAGTCATTGCGGGTTTGAGAAGAATCCTGGTGGGCCTGTGGGCGCTTTCGTTCCCCGCCATTTTGATGGTGGTGATGCGGGCGCCCGATATCGAGTGGGGCACGGTGTTGACCGTCGACGTGCCAATCTTTCTGGTAGTCGGAGTGGTGGTTGGCGTAATCCTGTATGTCGTTGGAGGCCCCGAAACTGGCGAGTGGAAATACATTGTTTCTGCATTCTGGTTGGCGCTGGCAATCATTTGGGTGCTTTTTTCCTGGTATGTCTTTGATACCGACTCCTCGTCGCCGTTCCATTTGACGTCGTCTGCCGCCGATGTGCTCCAACGACTTGAGTTCAAGTTTCCGGTGATCCTGGGTGCTTTGTTTGCGCTGGCCGCCCCCTCATTTGGGGGAGCCAGGGCGGCTCGCTTGCGATACATTGGCTTGTGGATGGCGGCTCTGGCATTGCTCATCGCGTCGTTCCGGCTGGGCGCCGCCTCGTCGCTTCTGCAATTAAGCGGAACAGCCTTTGTCGGCGGGCTCTCGCTGACGTTCACCCTGGCCATCGCCGGTATTGTCCTGTCGTTCCCACTGGGTGTGCTGTTGGCGCTCGGTCGTGCTTCGACCATGCCGATTGTCCGCTTGATCTCGACGACCTACATTGAACTGGTGCGGTCGGTGCCGTTGATCACCTGGCTGTATATCGGTTCGAATCTTCTCAATCTGTTCCTGGCCGGGGTTGTGGACATCTTCAGCGTGGTCAGGGCGATCATCGCCATCACGCTGTTTTCGGCCGCGTATCTAGCCGAGAACGTTCGTGGTGGCCTTCAGTCGATTCCCAAGGGTCAATACGAGGCGGCCGATGCGGTGGGAATGAGTGTCGTCCAGAAGACCGTTCTCATCACGTTGCCACAGGCACTGAAAGCGGTGATTCCGGCGCTGGTTGGACAGGTGATCTCGCTTTTCAAGGATACGTCGCTAGTTTCGATCATTGGTCTGTTCGATCTTCTCTACATTGCTCGGACCGTCATTCCCGGTCAGTCGGCCAACCTTGGTTCGATTCTGGAACTCACCGTGGTCGCGGCGGCCATCTACTGGGTGTTCACATTTACGTTCTCTCGTTCGTCGATGCGCCTTGAGCGGCGTCTCGGCCTAGGTACCCGTTAAGGAGTCAATGACATGAGTGACCAAGCGATCATCGATTGCCGGGGCGTCAAGAAATGGTTTGGAGACTTCCAGGCTTTGCGCGGTGTCGACCTGGAAGTATCCAAAGGTGAAGTGGTGGTCATCATCGGCCCTTCCGGTTCGGGCAAGTCGACCTTCATTCGGTGCATCAACCGACTCGAAGTTCATCAGGAAGGTCGGATCTTCGTCGATGGCATCGAACTGACAAACGACGTTCGCAATATCGAGGCGATTCGCAAAGACGTCGGCATGGTGTTCCAGTCGTTCAACCTTTTTCCGCACCTCACCATCATGCAGAACATCACGCTGGCTCCGATCTGGGTGAAAAAGCAGTCGAAGTCCGAGGCTGAGGCGTACGGGCGCGAACTGCTTGAGCGGGTCGGAATTCCGGAGCAAGCCGACAAGTATCCCGGTCAGCTGTCAGGTGGTCAGCAGCAGCGGGTGGCGATTGCCAGGGCACTGGCGATGAAGCCACAGATCATGTTGTTCGATGAGCCAACCTCGGCTCTCGACCCTGAGATGGTCAAAGAAGTTTTGGATGCCATGAAAGAACTTGCCAAAGAGGGCATGACCATGATTGTGGTAACCCATGAGATGGGTTTCGCCCGTGAGGTGGCCGATCGCGTGCTGTTCTTCGATTATGGCCAATTGGTCGAGGCGGGAACTCCCGAGCATTTCTTCACGAACCCCCAGCACGACCGCACCAAGCTCTTCCTCAGTCAGATTCTTTAATCGCGGCAACCTCCGATCGGCGTCGGGTGAATTAGGGAATCCGTGGCCGGTGGCCGTTGGTCGGATAGGGTTCAGCCCGCATGACGACCCAATCGCTTGTCGACCAGCGCCGATCCTGGGCTGCCCTTCTCGGCGCCTACGTCACCATCAGCTTCATCAGCGCCGGATTGGTGTTCCTTGTTCAGCCCATGGCTACCCGGCTGCTCCTACCTCGATTCGGCGGGTCTGCAGCCGTCTGGAACACAGCCATGGTCGTTTTCCAATCGCTGCTTCTCGGCGGGTATCTGTTTGCCCACGCCATGGTTCGTCTGGCTCCCGGCATGCGAAGACTCATCCAGCTGA
>JAENVV010000136.1 GCA_016650365.1 Acidimicrobiia bacterium | reverse complement strand
GCCGTCCTGACGAAGCGGGCGCATGCCCTGTTCAACCGCCATTTTCTTAATGGAGTCGGTAGTGGCCTGGTCTACGGCCATTCGCTCGATCTCTTCTGAAACCAGCATAAGTTCATGGAGAGCCAGACGGCCTCGATAGCCGGTGTTGCCACATCGGGCGCACCCCCCCGGCTTGTACAACTCGGGTACCTCGTCTCCAAGTTCATCAAACTGCCACCCGACCCGGGCCAGGGCCTCCTTGGTGGGCTGATACGGCGTCTTGCACTCCACACAGAGGCGGCGAGCGAGGCGTTGTCCTAGAACTGAATCGACGGCGGACCCAACCAGGAACGGTTCGACGCCCATCTCGATCAAACGGCTGATGGCGGCCGGGGCGTCATTCGTATGCATGGTCGACAGGACAAGGTGACCGGTAAGCGCCGACTCGATGGCGATCTCACCGGTCTCCTGGTCACGAATCTCACCAACGAGCATGATGTCGGGGTCCTGGCGCAGGAAAGATCGCAGAGCGGAGGCAAAGGTGAGTCCAGCCTTTTTGTTCACCTGCACCTGGTTGATGCCGGCCAGACGATATTCCACCGGATCTTCAATGGTGACAATGTTGACATCGGGCTGATTGAGAACGTTGAGCGTCGAATACAGGGTGGTCGACTTTCCCGAACCAGTTGGGCCACAACAGAGGATGGTGCCGTAGGCCTTGTTGTACGAGGTGGCATAGCGTTCCAGGGTGTCCGGCTCAAACCCGAGCCCTTCGAGCTCGAGAGTTGCGGTCGTGTTGTCGAGGATACGCATGACGATCTTTTCGCCATAGATCGTCGGTAGGGAGGACACTCGAAGGTCAATCGTTTTGGTTCCTCCGACCCGCAGGCTGATACGACCATCCTGAGGGCGCCGGCGTTCTGCGATGTCCATGTCTGCCATAATCTTGAGGCGGCTCACGACCGCATTGCTGACCGATCGGGGGGTGCGCATGATTTCGTGCAACACACCGTCTACCCGAAAGCGAACCCGTAAGTCCTTGTCGGTTGGTTCAATGTGAAGGTCTGAAGCCCGCTCGGCCGATGCCTTGGCAATGAGCATGTTCACGAGTTTGACGATCGGAGCTTCTTCAGTGGAGGCCTCGACGGCGTTGAGATCCTGGGTCTCCATGTCGTCGTCGCCGAACCCGGCGAAGTCGGTGACAGAATCGTCAAGACCTGCGTTATTGGCAATTGCGTTCTCGACATCGCTGCGGGTGGCGACCTTGGCGAGGACGTCACGACCCGAAATCGCTCTGATATCGTCGATGGCCAACACATTGGCGGGGTCCGACAGGGCCACCACCAGTTTGTTGTCTTCGAATCCAATGGGAATCGCCGCATATCGACGGGCCAGCGCATCCGGAATGAGAGCGGTGGCGGCCGGATCGATCGTGATCTCCTTGAGATCAACGAACTCGACCCCAATGGCCTTGGCGAGGGTACGCACCAGGTCCCGTTCTGAGACGATGTTCTCTTCGACAAGAACTCGACCCAACGGTCGCCCAGTCTCGGCGGCCATGGCCAAACCCTTTTCAAGGAGCTCCTGAGTTAGCAGCCCCTCTTCGAGAAGAAGGCTGGCGAGGTGTCCACTATCACGTGTCATGATGCCCTAGTTGGAGTCCTGCGTCTCGCCGAGTTCCCGAGCCAAAGCGCTCAGTCCGCCGCGGCGACGGCGTAGGTTGGCGGCCCGCTCACTGAGCGTTCCCTCCATGTCATCGTCAGCATCGTAGTCGACGGTGACAATTTCGACGGAGTCGTCGTCTCCGGCGGCCACTTCGCCGATCACTCCCGACAGAACCGACTGGAGCAGATCATCGTCATCGACATCGTCGTCGTATGAGTCCGAATCGACCGAAGGAACCTCATCTTCATACAAGAGGTCACTGCGATTCATCGAGAATGTCCCGGAACCACCAAGGTTCGGCTCGGCGAGCACATCGGTTTCTTGGTAGGTGGGTACGGCCGTGAAACGTTCCTCGGTTACGGTGATGAGTTCCTGACGAACCAGATTGGCCATGGCCTTGGCCACGACGAACTCAGAGGTACCCGTTCGATGAGCAACTTCGGCAATCGTTCCGTGCCCACCAAGCGCGGCCAGCAGCTTCCAGGTATCAACTTTCAACGTGACATCGCTGGCACCTTCCGGCAACGACTGCGCCATCCGCAACCCGAATTTGGTACCAGGAATTACTTCTTCGATGTCAGCCCATTGTTCAGCCCGATGATCGGCCTCGGCAAGACAGATCTCCACGTCGACCATTTCACCGGCGTCATAACGTGGTGCAACATCGTCTCCGAAATCGAACGTGCCACGACCGGGCCGGGAAAGGCGGAATATCACTTCGGTACCCTGCTCGACCAGGAAGTCTCTCAAGTCGGCGGCGGTATGGCCCTCGCTCAGGACCTGCGTGACTGTTTGTTCGCGGCGCTCGACCCGCATCCAGTCATCGGTGTCGACAAATCCTGCGTTCAACAGATCGGACCGGAGATCATCGTCGCGACGCGTCGTGGCATACACGAGTCTCCCGTCGGTGAGATAGATCTTGCCTTCCACTCCGCCTGCTTCGACTCGCAAACAGCCGGTCTTCTGTGATCGTGCCAACATCCGTAGCACTTCACCAAGCGGAATCGACTCGAGGCGTCCCGTCAGCGCCATTTCATGACTCCTTCGTAGTCCTGTTCAACAATCTTCGGCCGATCTGGGCGGCGCCTTGAGAGCTTTACAGGACCTTGCGGGCCGCCTCGGACATGACCGTTGGATCGGGCACTACCCCGGTCCAAATGGTGAAAGCGGCCACGGCTTGACCAAGAAGCATGTCGACACCTGGCGAACACGGGATCCCGAGCTGAAGCGCTCGGGAGACTGCCGGGGTGGGACGATCACCGTAGGGCATGTCTACCAAACCGGCGGCAACTTCGAGCAGTCCAGGCGGAAGGCTTTCGCCTGCCATCCCGACCCGGGTGGCATTGACGACTACCGCGCCCGGTATCGGGGTCTCCCATGCGACAAACCGGGCCGCCGACCCGAGTCGGTCGAGCAGCACCCGGGCCCGATCCTCGTTCCGGGTACTCAGATACACGCGGTGATCGGCATGTGGGCCTTCTTCGACAGCCACGAGGGCAGCCGCGGCCGCACCGCCCGCCCCGAGGATCAACGTCGGCGCGGATATGTTCACCTGCTCGAACGCGTATTTGACTCCGGCCACGTCGGTGTTTTCGGCCACCAGGGAACCGTTTTGATCGATCCACCAGGTATTGGCTGCCCCGATCCTCCCGACAAGACCCGAGCGACGATCGGCGAGTTCCGCTGCGAGATGTTTGTGTGGGGTCGTAATGTTGGCGCCGGTCAGCACGCCGTCGCGCATTTCCCTGGCGGCAACTTGCATGCCGTCCGCATCGACTCGCCGGGCCAGATACTCACCGGGAATACCTGCCGCCGAGAGGGCGGCCGTATGCATGGCAGGAGACCTTGAATGGCTGACCGGATCGCCAAGCACGACCAGAAGCATCACGGAAAGAGGCCTTCGGCCTTCGCCTTATCCTTCCAACCCAAAAACTCGTTGTAATCGGCTGTGAAGCTGTGTGAGCCATCCGCGGCGGTCAGGACGTAGTAGATGTAGTCGGTGACGGGCGGATCGGCAATCGCCTCCAGAGACGCCAACCCGGGCCCTCCGATTGGAGTGGGTGGGAGACCGAGGTTCAGGTAGGTGTTGTACGGGGAGTCGATCTCCAGGTCATTGAGCGTCAGTCCAATCCCCCTGGCATCGAGAGCATACAGCACGGTCGCGTCAATCTGGAGCGGCATACCAACCTCGATCCGATTGACAATAACCGAGGCAACGCTGGGCCGATCAATGTCAACTTTGGTCTCAGCTTCGATGATCGAAGCGGCCACGATCCCTTCGTAGATCGTGAACCCTCGTTCGGTCCACGGTGACCAATTGATCGACCCGACCCTGGTCTCCATCGTGCGCGCCAGCTTACCGAGGATGGCGGCAGCACTCGCGTCAGTCTCAAAGTCGTATGTGTCAGGAAACAACAGGCCCTCCCAGGCCTGAATTGTGGCGAAATCACCATCCAGCAGAGAGCTTTGTACGGCCCCACTCAACAGCGCCTCTTCCAGTTCGCCCTCGGTAAAGGGGGTTTGAGTGGAGATTTCAGTGAGGACCTCACCGATTCGGAGCCCCTCTCGCACGGTGATACGGTAGGACTCAAAGGCTGGTCCGGCCAGCAACACGGCAATCACGTCATCCATGGACATCCCGGTGGTGAGTTCGTACCGTCCGGCCCCGAGTCGTTGCTCGTAGCCGCCATCTTTGACCGCCCGCTCAAACTCTCTGGATGACGCAATGACGTCGGCACCCTGAAGCAGCGACCCGATGGTCCTGGCTGACGCACCGGCCGGAACCTCGACGACCACCGGAACACCCACCGTGGCAGTAGAGGCAACCGTCGTCCCGGAGGAGCCACCGAAGAGTCCTGAGAACATGGCTTTGCCCACCAGGCCAAGCCCGAGTATCGCCACAAGAACGATTACCACGGCCAGCACACTGCGATTACGCGGTTCTTCAAACGATGTCATGGCTCTCTCCTGCGGGTTGAATGTCGAGCCAACGCTGCAGCAGAACCGCCGCCGCCACCTTGTCTACGACCTCTTTTCTCTTTTCCCGCCGTACCCCGGAGTCGATCAGGAACGATTGGGCGGCGGCGGTCGTGAAGCGCTCATCGACCGTTTCGACAGGAAGTCCGGTGATCCCGGCCAGATGATCGGCGAACCCAACGGCCGCCCGGGCCGCCGCGTCGTTTCGGCCCTGCAAGTGGGTCGGCAGGCCAACGACGATACGCTCAACATCGCTTTCGGCCACGATCGACACCACTTCTTTGTCAAACACGCTCGCCTCAACCACCCGAAACGGTTGGGCGGTGATATGTAGTTGATCAGAGAGGGCAACGCCGATTCGGGTTGTTCCGTAATCGACGCCCATGACGCGTCCCAGGGTTCTATACCTCCGTGAGGGTTCGTTCGGCACTTTCCCTGGCTGCTTCGAGCGCCGCCCCCAAGTTACTACCATTCGGCCCACCTGCTTGCGATAACTCGGGGTCCCGGCTACCTCCCCCACCCAGGAAACCTGCTCCGGCCGCAACCAGCTCGGCGGCAGACACTCCCCGATCGACAAGATCTTTTGTCACCAGTCCAACGAGGGCGCCTTTCCCTCCGAAAGCGGATCCGATCAGGACAATGCCGGAGGCAATCCGATCACGAACGGACATCGCAAGGAGGCGCAGCTCGTCTGGTCGCAAGTCCGAGCGCTCGGTGACGACGATGACTGCCTCGCCAATGGCAACCGCTCTGGCAGCCAGTTCGGCTGCATCAGCCGAGCGGGCCTGATCGGCCAGAGCAGCCAGTTGCGACTCGAGCGACTGATTCTTGGCAAGTAACGCCTCGACCCGGGCCGGCACATCGCCTGGCGCGGCCCTGAGCAGAGAACCCGCACTGTCGAGGGCTCGGCGCAATCGGCTCAAATAGGTGTATCCATCATTTCCCGACAGAGCTTCGATCCGACGAACGTTCGAGCCGACCGAAGACTCGGTCGTCAGCACAATCGGGCCAACTTGGCCGGCACTGGGAGTATGGGTTCCGCCGCACAGCTCCTTGGAGAACTCTCCGATACGGACCATCCGGACCGTATCGCCATACTTATCGCCAAAGAAGGCGAGCGCACCCTGGGCTTTCGCCTCGTCCATCGAGGTAACCAATGTCTGAATCTGCGGATTATCGATTATCTGTTCGTTGGTGAGTCGCTCGACTTCGAGGATCTCTTCGTCGGTTAGCGCCGCATGATGGTTGAAGTCGAATCGCAATCGCCCAGGCTCAACCAGCGAACCAGCTTGATGTGCCTGAGCACCGATAACCGTGCGCAACGCAGCGTGCACAAGGTGAGTCCCGGTGTGCGACTTGCGAATCCGTTCCCGGCGCGGGGAATCGATCGCCAGCTCGGCGAGCTGGCCGGTCTGCACAAAGCCGCTGGTCACTTTGCCCCGATGCCCATGAAAACCTTGCACGGCATGCTTGGTATCGGCCACCACCACGACCCCGGTCTCCGTGCGTATCGTGCCGGTGTCTCCGACCTGGCCGCCGCTCTCGGCGTAGAACGGCGTCACATCGAGGAACACCTCGACCGACTGGCCTTGCTCGACTCGCTCCACCTGATCGCCATCTGAAAGCATGGCCAACACGGTCCCGGTACTTGCCTCGACTTCGTAACCAACAAAGGTCGTCGGGCCGATCGCATCGAGTACCGACAGATACATCTGACCCAGGGCGGCCTCGGCACCGCCGGTAAAGGCCGCTTTGGCCCTGGCCCGCTGGGCGGACATTTCGGCGGCGAATCCGTCCTCGTCGACGGTATGGCCTGCTTCGGCGGCGATCTCTTTCGTCATCTCGATGGGGAAACCGAACGTGTCATGCAGTTTGAACGCCACCGGTCCGGGGAACACTCCACCCGGCTCCAAATTGGAGAGCGCCTCGGACATGAGGCTCTGACCCGCTTCCAAGGTGCGACGAAATTGCGTTTCCTCCCGCTCGACCACCGTCAGCAGCAGTTCGCGTTTGTCGACCAGGTTGCGATGCCCTCCGCCCAGCACTTCCACCACAACCTCGATAAGACGAGGCATGATGAGGCCGTCGCCTCCTAGTTGCCAACCGTGCCGAACTGCCCGGCGAAGTACCCGGCGCAATACGTAGCCCCGACCTGCGTTCGACGGTGTTACGCCGTCGCCGACCAGCATCGCCACCGTTCTGGCGTGATCAGCAATGATCTTCAACGAGACATCGATTGTCGGATCGTCGCCGAAGGTTACCGAGCCGTAGGCGGCCGCCTCTTCCAGAATGGGACGCACGGTGTCGATTTCAAAAATCGAACCGGCCTGTTGAAGCACCATCGCAACCCGCTCCAGACCCATACCGGTATCAATGCTCTTGGCCGGGAGGTCGCCCACCACGTGATAGGGCACATCCTGAATATTCTGCATGAAGACCAGGTTCCAGATTTCGACGAACCGGTCTTCGCCCCCACCGATCGGCCCACCGTCGGCACCATATTCGGGGCCTCGATCATAGAAGATCTCAGATGATGGCCCGCACGGACCCGCCACGCCCATTTGCCAGAAGTTGTCCTTACCGCCCCGCTGCAGGCGCTCCGGGTCGATGCCTTCCTGGGTGAGCCAAATTTCGGCGGCTTCGTCGTCGGTCTCATACACGGTGTACCAGAGTCGATCCTCTGGCAATCCGAGAATCGTCGTCACGAATTCGTGGGCCCAGGCAATGGCTTCCGGTTTGAAGTAGTCCCCAAAACTGAAATTTCCGAGCATCTCGAAAAACGAGATGTGACGATCGGTGGAGCCAATGATGTCGATATCGATGGTCCGCACGCACTTCTGGGGTGAGACGGCCCGGTCGAACGGAGGAGCCTCCTCGCCGAGAAAGTACGGCTTGAAGGGCACCATGCCGGCGTTCGTCAGCAGCAATGTCGGGTCGATCGGGATCAACGATGCTGAAGGACGGACAACATGGCCCCGCTCGGCAAAGAAATCTAGAAAAGCTTGGCGAATCTGGTTGCTGGTTTCCATGAAGGCGGCAGCTTAGCTTTCGAGGCGCATTGACCGAATCGGTTATCGGGTTGGCGGCTTGGGGAGTTGGCCGCGGGCCGCCATTCGGGCAGCAATATCGCCCTCAGTCCCCTGAGCGGTCGGCACATACAGTGAGTCCATGCCAATACCTTCTGGCAAATACTGCTGCCGAACATGGTGGTCGGGGTGATCGTGGGGATACGCGTAGGTGGTGCCGTGACCCAACCGGGCCGCCCCGGCGTAGTGGGCATCACGAAGGTGAGGCGGTACTTCGGCTGAAGCATTGCTCGCCACGGCCTGCCTCGCCTTGCCCATGGCGACCGTGACCGAATTCGATTTTGGGGCGGCCGCCAGGTAAATGGCGGCGTGGGATAGGGCAAAGGCAGCTTCTGGCAGGCCGACGACCTGGAGCGCTTGAAAAGCTGCGACGGCGACTTGCAACGCGTGCGAGTCGGCCAGGCCAATATCCTCGGACGCCATGATGATCATCCGGCGGGCCACGAACTCAGGATCTTCCCCGGCGTCGAGCATCGTGTGGAGCCAATACAACGAGGCATCGATGTCGGATCCACGCAAGCTCTTGATGAACGCTGAAACCACGTCGTAGTGGTTGTCACCGTCCTTGTCGTACTGAACGATTCGCCGCCCGAGCGCCTCGGCAATGTCATCCAGGGTGATGACAGCTTGACCACGGCCGGCGGCAACTATGGCCGCGGTCTCCAGCGCATTGAGGGCGAGTCGACCATCTCCGCCGACCCGATCGGCCAATGCATCAAGTGCATCTTCGTCTATTGCAATATCGAGATCGCCTAACCCGTTCGGATCCGTCAATGCCCGTTGGATGAGTCGGGCGATATCGGCAGCCTCCAGACGATGGATCCGGAACAGGGTGCAGCGAGAAAGCAACGGTGAGTTCACCTCGAAGAACGGGTTCTCGGTCGTTGCGCCGACGAGAATCACCGTTCCATCTTCAACTCCGGGAAGCAGGGCGTCTTGCTGTGACTTCGAGAAGCGGTGGATCTCGTCGAGGAACAACACCGTTCGGCGTTCCTCGGTCTCCAGCCGATATCGGGCGGATGCCAGTATGGCTCTGACATCCTTGACGGTGGCCGATGTGGCCGATAGCGGCTCAAAGGTCGCCGAGGATTCAGAGGCAACGAGTCGGGCCAGGGTCGTCTTTCCGGTGCCCGGCGGACCGAATAGGATCATCGATACCGGGCGACCCTGCTCGACCATGGTCCGGAACGCGGCCCCTTCGCCAAGAAGTTGGGCGTGGCCGACCACCTCCGACAAACGTTGCGGTCTCATCCTGGCCGGCAACGGAGCCGCCCGCATCCGGCGCTCGGCCTTTTCGGCTGAAAACAGGTCTTCCATCAGTCCCCGGGGGCTTGTTCTGTCAACCTGGCTTTCACCTCGGGTCGCAGATCAATCCCGAGCTCGCGCAGTTGCACGTCGGTGACTCTGGTCGGCGAGGCGGTGAGCGGATCAATTCCGCGCTGGGTCTTCGGGAACGGAATGACGTCGCGAATCGATTCGCGCTCCAACAGGATGGCGAGCAGTCGGTCAACCCCGACTGCGAAGCCGGCATGAGGAGGGGTGCCGTAACGCAACGCCTTGATGAACCAACCAAAGCGCGATTGGGCTTCTTCGTCTGAAATACCAAGTACTTCAAACACTTTGGCCTGTACGTCGGGGTCGTGGATACGAACGCTCCCGGACCCGAGCTCGGAACCGTTGAGAACGAGATCGTATGCCTGGGCGATCGCCGTCTCCGGGCGTTCCACCATGTCCTCGATACTGACTGGCTGGGTAAAGGGATGATGGGCCGGTGCCAGGCTGCCATCATCATGCACGTCAAATACCGGAAAATCGGTAACCCAGGTGAACGCCAGGTCCTGGTGGCCCTCGGGTTTACCAAGCTGAATCCGGATGGGTCCAAGAACCGCCCCGGCCACTTTGGCCATATCGGCCACCAACAACACGGTGTCGCCCGACTGGGCATCGAACCGTTCCACGAGGCCCGCCAGTTCGGCATCTAAGAGGAATTTGGCAATCGGCGAGCGCCAGGTGCCGTCATCTTCAAGCACGAGCCATGCGAGGCCTTTGGCACCAAGTGCCTGAGCATCCGAGACGAGGCCGTCGAGACCACTCCGTGAAAAGCCGAGTCCCCCGGCGTTGATCCCGCGCACCACGCCCCCAGCTTCGAGTGCTCCACCGAAGCCTTTAAACTCCGTACCGGCGAACACCGAGGACACATCGACGATTTCCATACCGAAACGCAGATCTGGTTTGTCAGATCCGAACCGATCCATCGCCTCGGCATACGTCAGCTTCGGTAGGGGTAGCCGAAGCTCGACCCCCCGCACCGCTTTGACCGCCGCGGCGACGGCTTTCTCGATCATGGCCTGGACATCTGCGGCCGTCCAGAATGACCCTTCAATGTCGAGCTGGGTGAACTCGAGCTGTCGATCGGAACGGAAGTCTTCATCCCGATAACAGCGGGCAATCTGATAATAACGGTCGACCCCTCCGACCATCAGAAGCTGCTTGAACAGCTGGGGAGATTGAGGAAGTGCGTAGAACTCTCCCTGGCGGAGGCGGGATGGTACAAGCATGTCACGCGCCCCTTCGGGAGTTGACGCTATCAGCGTCGGCGTCTCGACTTCGAGAAACCCGGCCTCAGCCATGGTGGTGCGCATGGCATGAACGGCTGCTCCGCGAGCCCGGAGGGCCGCCGCCATCGGCGCTCGACGAAAATCAAGGTAGCGGTACTCGAGTCGAATCAGTTCTTCGGTGTCTGCCCGATCGTCAATCATGAATGGCAGGGGGTCAGAAGCGCTCAGAACCGTCACCGCGGATACACCAACCTCAACGGCCCCGGTAGGCATATCAGGGTTTTCAGTCCCTGCCATGCGGGCCCGCACCTCTCCAACCACTGAAACGCAGTACTCCATGCGGAGTTCATGGGCTGCCGGTATCGCGTCCGGGTCAATCACAACCTGCACGATCCCTTTGACGTCTCTCAGATCCACGAACACGACCCCGCCGTGGTCGCGCCGTTTGGCCACCCAGCCAGCCAGGCGAACGGTATCGCCAATTCGAGCAGCTGAAAGCTCGCCCGCATAATCGGTTCTCAAAGGCTCTGCAGCCATGTCACAATCTCCTCGGATCCAATAACAACTTGTGACCCGTCGTCGAGTCGCTTGGCGACGACCTGGCCAGATTCCCACTCATCGCCAACCACGATGACGGCCAGGGCACCTCGTCGATCAGCCGCTTTGAACTGCGCCTTGAGCGACCGTTGGTCAGGCAGGCCATCGGAGCGAATCCCCGTCGCCCGAAGGGTACTCAGCAGGGCACGCGCCTCCGCCCGGTAGGCGTCGGTGTTACAACGAACGCATCGAGAGCCGGCTCCATGGGGTCAGGCACCGATAGTGCGATCCGATCGACACCCAGGGCCAGTCCGACTCCGGGGACCGGTGGACCGCCCAATAATTCGGCCAGTCCGTCGTAACGACCACCGCCCCCAACCGCCGTCTGCGCGGCGTCAAGCGCAGAACCCACATACTCAAACGCGGTTCGTGTGTAGTAGTCGAGTCCTCGTACCAACCGGGGCTCCATTCGGTACGGCACACCGGCGGAATCAAGTCGGCTCCGAACCTCGAGAAGATGCGTTTGGCAAGCCTCGCATAAATAGTCGATCGGAGACGGAGCGTCGGCGACCACTCGGGCGCAAACCTTGCAGTCGAGCACCCGCATCGGGTTCAGTTCCAGCGTTCTCAGCGAGTCCTGACATAAGAGACCACGCCGTTCTTCCAGCCATGTCCGCAACGCATCTATGTAGGCGGGGCGGCACTCATCATCGCCGAGCGAGTTGAGCTGAACGATGACGTCCGGTACCCCGGTCGCCGCTAGGTACCGATACCCGAGTTCGATCACCTCGGCATCGGCATCGGCGGCATCGGTGCCGAGGTACTCGAGCCCGACCTGGTAGAACTGACGCCGCCGACCTGCCTGGGGCTGTTCGTACCGGAACATCGATCCCGAATAGGCGACTTTCATGACCCCCTGAGCGCCGGCCTGGATAAAAGCGCGCACCACGCCGGCAGTTCCTTCAGGACGTAGCGTGAGCGAGCGACCTTTCTTGTCTTCAAACGTGTACATCTGCTTTTGGACGACTTCAGTCGACTCACCGACCCCCCTGCTGAAGACTTCCGTCGACTCGAACAACGGAACCATGATGAGGTCATACCCGTAGGTCTCGGCCATGGATTCCCAGGTCGAAAGCAAGCGGCGCCACACCCGCGAGTGGGGAGGCAGGATGTCATCGGTGCCTTTGGGGGCGCGCAAGCTCATGGGATCAGTCCTTGCAGGAACGGGTTCGTGCGACGTTCCCGCCCAACGGTAGTAGCTGGTCCGTGGCCAGGAAAAACAACGACTTCGTCGTCGAGCGTCAATACCCTTTGCTTCATACTCTCCATCAACTGCTCAAAGCTGCCGCCCGGTAGATCGGTCCGACCGATCGAACCAGCAAACAGTTGGTCTCCCGAGAGGAGAACTTCCTCATCGGGCACCCGGAAACAAACATGTCCCGGCGTGTGTCCGGGTGTGTGGATCACCTCAACATCTATACCGGCTAGCCGGATTACCTGTCCATGGATGAGGGGCTCGAAATCGGGCACCGGGAGCGGTTCCGCCAATCGGATTCCCATGAGGGTTTGAACCTGTCGGTTGGGGTCCAAGCTCAGGTAGTCGTCATCGGGATGCACGTACGCCTTGATCCCAAAATGGCTGGAGACCTGGCCGGCGGCTCCCCCATGATCAACATGGCCATGGGTAACCAGCAGCGCCACCGGGGCAACATCGAGCGAAGTGACGAGCTCAACGATCGAGTCAATATCCGGAGGAGCATCGACGATGAAACCCGGCCCACCGCGTTCGGGAGCGACCACGTACGTGTTGGTTTGGGCAACCCATAGGGAGCGCGACTCAATGAGCAAAGCGGCCTTCTTGATCGGGAAGGCCGCTTGCGTGCGATCTACGTTGTGATTGGTCATTCCTCGGCCTTCGATGTGAAGGCCAGCAGATTAGCCGGAGGTCTAGGGGGTGCAGTAGGCGGTGATCGGATCCGCCGTTGGTGACACGTCTCGCCAATCCCCTGGCTCAGGTATGAACGCGTCAGCCAGCTGCGGATCGAACTCGAACCCCTGAATCACACCTTCGGCTGGTGGTCGGAAGTGGATCTCAAGTCGGTTCCCGGTCTGGTCCTTGTACCCCTACAAGGCGCCGTAGATCACGGATTGATTCGTCGAGGTGACGATCCCGTTTGAGAACACCAAATGATGCACCTCGCCAGGCACGGACTGGAAATTCTGACCAAGCGTCAAAGTTCCTGCTGGATTCTTCATAACGATGAGGGCAGTCGCAGGATCACCGGTCGGGGTGGAACCGCCTTTGGGAGTTCCTTGAATCTCAAACGAACCATCAACGATCAGCACGAAGTTGTCGGTGAATGTGTCCTGGTGGAAGTTCACGACACTGCCGTCGCCGGCGGCCACCACATGGACGCCTTCGAGATCGTCGCCGTTGGCGGCGAGGTACGTTCGAAATGCATTCAAGTCTGCGTAATACGTGATCGTATAGCCGGTATAGTCACCCGCCTTGAACGTGAAGCTGGGGAGGGCGACATCCGGAACCGGCTGCAAATCATTGGCGCTGGCGATGAGCGTGGCACCCTGGATGTTGGACCCCGCCTTGAGCGCCGCATCTGCGGTCTTGACTTCCCCACCGAGAACCGTCGCCTTCTTGAAATATGATTTCAGATAGGCAGAGATCGCGTTGTCCGAGCGGATCTGAACCGTCGAGCCATACTGGGTCGATGCCGACAAATCGTCGATCCGTCCCTGGACGTGAACTTCCGACTGCACGAACACGTTCGAGCCGTTATTGATGGTCAAGTCTCCGTAGATCGTCAACGTGCCTTGTCCCCGATACGGATCGTCATTCTTGAAAATGTTCGTCTGACTTGAGATGGTGACGTCTTCACCGGAGTACGCATCGCCATAGATCGTCTTGAAGTTTGAGCCGACAACGCCACCTTTGGACGCAAACAAGGCGTTGGTGAAGCCGCCGAGCGGCACCAACTCGACATCGAGCAGAACCTTCTTGGCTACTGCTCCCCGGGCTGTGCGATTGGGCGACCAACCCCAGGCCTCAACGTGATATTTCAGATTGTCGACTTTGGTGACCGCCACCCAATACTCGCCCTGGTTATCGACCGCGCCTTCGACCACGGTGTCCAGTGTTTTGATGTCGCAAGCTCCACCGGCCAAAATACCCGTGGATACGAACCCGACGCTCTGGGCGTCGGTGCGCCAGTTGTCTACGTCATATGTGAGTTGGGCGATCGCTTCCTTGGCGCCCGCTTCGGCAACGTTCAACGATTGCGTGCGATTCCGGTCGAAAGCGACCTGGTCCAACTCATGGACAGCCAGCGAATACCACGTCGCGCCGAGCGCGAATACGATGAACGAAACGGCCAGGGCAGTCACGATACCAATCCCATCTTCATCGGATCTGAGGCGTCGGAACAATGTGCACATGGGTTTCACTTTCTAACAGTTGACTGCATTGGGGGTCCAGATATTGCGACCGGCAACTTCGGTTGATTCCAATCGAGGGCTGATCCGGTCCATGGGGCTACGGTCGACCCAGATGGCGATACGTACGACTTTTCCGTAGCTCGGTGAGGCGGCCGGCAGGCCCGTGTTGTTGATTTCGTTTCGACCCTGATTCTCAAATAGCAATTGGGGTACCCCCAGCTCAAGCGCCATCGCTTCATTCGCCACCGTGTCGTTGACGGTGATGTACGTGAGTCCTCCGTCGCCGGAGCGTTGCAGATCGGTGCTGACCCCATCACCGTCAACGTCGACCAGTCGATAGATCACGTGGCGGGTGGTCTCCGGGGGAATCGGATTCGAGCGCGTGATGAATGAGAGGGTGTTCGACGTATCACCGGGGGCGGGCTCACAGATCGTTTCGGCACCTCGCAGTTCTTTGTCGATCTGCTGGAGAACAAGGCGGATGTCATCATTGCTGCGGGCGGCATTTTCGATGTCTCTGGTTGCATTCAGTGATGACGCCAGGACACTTGAGAACACGACACTTACAATGGTGAGCAGGAAGATGGCGACCATAAGCTCAGTAAGCGTGAGCCCTCGTTCGTCGCTGCGTAGCCGGTCGAGAATCATGATCAGTCCGCCGATGGATCGATGTAGACAGCATTTACCTGGAGCTTCTCGGACTCGTAGTGCAGAGCGAGGTCATAGAGCACGATCCGCCCGCCATCCTGGGCATAATCGCTGGTGGCGCCTGCCGGGACCGCCAGAGGCTTGGGAGCACCGGCGCCGGCAGCCTGCAGCCCGTAGTCAACGACCTGGTAGTTAAGGTCGACCGTGACCATGGGGAGCTTCGTCTCAAACCATGTCCGGGACCGGGCCGCCGCGCCGTCAACCGTCGATGCTGTACACCAACCACGGACGGTTACCGAGCCGGACACCCGGTATTCGAGATAGGGCCGACCCGATGTGCTGATCGTGCTGGTCACCGGGGCGCCACCCCACAACTGCAGGGTGTTTTCGACGTTCGTACCGGTGTCACAATCCGAGCCGTAGTTGGCTCGATAATCGATCGCGGTATTCGTACCATTCGGGTTCACGACGACATATTTTCTGCCGACCGGATCCCACTGTTTGATGATCATTGTTGACATGATCGGGTTCGGCAATGCCACGACCCCTTGGCCGGCCAGAACATTGACCTGGATGTCGGGCATCGTGATAAGCACCCAGCCAAAGAAATCGCCGGTCCCACCGGTATCCGGGTATGCCGTATCGTCGAGAAAGTGCAGGTTCCCCCCGTCGTAATTGTCGAGCGAGGCCGTGATCTGCTGATACCCGTCTATCGGCGTATCGTCGCGATCAACCGTGCCGCCGAACACCATCGCCGAGGTCGCCGAGGTCGGGTTCTCGCGGTGGAACATGTCAAACTTGTACGAGGCGGCACCGAGCGGTGCGAACCCTCCGTATAAGTTGGTTCGCACCCACGGCTCGGTGTACTCGGTAAATCCGACGGCAATTTTGGCCGGAAACTTGGTTGTCGTGGCCAGTTGGGCGAACGGGAACTTGTCGTCCGGTGGCGGTGCGGCCGGGACCGGGTCGACTTCCGTGAACAGGTATCCATTCACCGCATAATCGGTGGTCTCCGTGATCTCGATGTCCTGGCCCACCGCCCCAACATGGTTCAATCGGGCGAGAGGCTGATTGAAGAGGACGCCGGTCGCACCAAATTGGAGGGGAGGCAGCGTGCTGGCGTCATCGTCGGAAATGAACTCGGTCTTGGCCGCCGGCAACGTAAAGATCGTATCGTCGGGGGTTCCAAATAGCCCGTCGGCGCCCTCCCATTGCAGCCGGGAAGAGTCGGTACCGGTAATACGGATGGATGAACCCGACACGAAGTCAGAGGTGGCGCTAACCGTGGCGATAGGGAAATTCACCGAGGCATCAAACTGCTGACGCTCGTTGATCGTCGACCAGAAAAATTCATCACCAACGTAGTCAATCGGAGGCCGGGTGCCGGTGGTGGTCCACAGGTCCCAATCGGTGCCATGGGCGTACGCACCTGGATAGGCTCCGGAACCCGACGGTCCCAACCGCAACGCGCCACCCGCCATCTTCACCGTACCCGAAACGAACGGCTGAGATGGCTCCTGATACTCGGCAACGATGGTTTCGAGGCGGACTTCCTTGCGAAACCCACCCGGTGGAACCCACTGAACGATGGCAGTCAGACGACGGGCGACCTCATCACCGGTAACCGGATTCTCGATAGAGGTCACGAACAGATATCGGTCGAACACGGACTTATCTCGCTGGACTTGTTCATAAAAATTCAGGAACGGGCGGAATGTGTCGGCGTTGGAGAACACGACCTTCTCCCCGCCAAACAAGTACTCGTCGGCGATGCCGTCGTAGACGAGGTCGCCGGCAGTGAACGGATTACCGATGTAGCAGCCGATCTGCTCGGTCGCACAACTATTGCCGCGGGTCGACGTCGCCAAACCCATGTGCTGCCACTCGAGTGCCTGGCCGCGTTCGATGAGCTCAGACGCAAACGCCGAAGCGACGGCCTGCCTGCGAGTTTCAACGATAACCCTGGTACCGGAATCGAAGGTTCGTAGGAGCACCACCATGAGACCAAAGATGATCACAAGCGAAACCATGGCTTCGACGAGGGTGAAGCCTCGTTCGTCATTCGGAACGCGGTGCAGTAAACGCATACGTACCAGGTATCGGTCGGTTGGCCCGTCAACCTTGACCTTTTTCGGGTCCGCGGACGGACCTAACCAACCACTCCCGTCATGACTAGTCAGTTTACTCCGTACCGTCTCCGCGGGGAACGATCCGGAAAGCGTCGTACACCCCGTCAACCGACCGCAACATGGTCTGAATCCTGGCAACATGACTGGGATCGGACAATTCCACCTCATAGCGGAGCACCGCCACACGGTCACGGCCGGTCGCCGACGAGGAGGCCACAATGTTCCCCCCGACGTCGGTAAATACTCCCGTGACGTCCCGCAGGAGACCAGCCCGGTCGAAGGCCTCGACCTGAATCCAAACGGCAAATCGTCCAACGCGATCCGGGGACCAGGAGACATCGATCATCCGGTCCCGCTGATCGGCCAGCACGGCCAGGTTTGTGCAGTCCGACCGATGGACAGACACCCCCCGGCCCACCGTGACAAAACCGACGATCTCATCACCCGGAACCGGCACACAGCATTGGGCGACCCGGACGAGCACATCGTCCAACCCCTCAACGATGATGCCGGTTCCTGTTGAGCGAACGGTTCGTTGCCGTGGTGGAGCGATGAGGTCGTCCTCTTCGGCTTCGATCTCGGGACGAACCTCTCTGGTGACGCGATGCGCAATGTTGGTTGCGCTGGCGCCCCCCTCCCCGACTGCGGCAAAGAGTGCCTCGATCGACGAGTGCCCGAGTTCGGTCGCAACCAGCTCCAAGACCTGATCGCGTCGGGCGGCCGTCAACCCGAGTCCTTCCTTGCGAAGCGCGTCAAACACGTCTTCCTTGCCTTCGGCGACCGCCGACTCGCGGCGCTCTTTGGAGAACCATTGACGAATCTTGGCCTTGGCTCGCGAACTCCTCACGAACTTCAGCCAGTCCTGGCTCGGCCCGGCATCGGGAGCTTTCGACGTGAGTATCTCAACAAGATCACCCGAATTGAGCTGAGTTTCCAGGGCCACCAGCCGACCGTTGACCTTGGCGCCCGTGCAGCGGTGCCCGACTTCTGTGTGCACCACATACGCGAAGTCCACCGGGGTCGCGCCGCGTGGAAGCGAAAACACCCTGCCCTTTGGCGAAAGGACGAACACCTCGTCCTGATACAGGTCGAGTTTGAGATGCGTAAGGAACTCTTCCGGTTCGGCGAATTCGTCCTGGAGTCTCCGGATATCTGCCATCCACGGAAGTGAATCGGTTTCGACCCGTTCTTTGTACCGCCAGTGGGCGGCGATCCCGAATTCGGCCCGCTCATGCATCTCATGGGTCCGAATCTGAACTTCGAGCGGTTTACCGTCTGGCCCGATTACGGTCGTATGAATCGACTGGTACAAGTTGAATTTCGGCATGGCGATGTAGTCCTTGAACCGACCCTGAACCGGCGGCCAAAGCGTGTGGATGAGTCCGAGGGCGCCGTAACAGGCTTGCACGTCGGCCACGATGATCCGGATCCCGATAAGGTCGTGGATATCTTCGAATTGCTGACCCGAGTCGACCATCTTCTTGTAGATCGAATAGTGGTGCTTGGGGCGTCCCGAAACCACCGCCGGAATCCCGGCCTCGCCGAGGGTCCCTTCTACTTCCCCGATCGCCTTGTCGATGATGGCCTCACGCTGTGGCGACCGGAAAGCGATCAGCTCGGAGATTTCGTCGTACCTCTTCGGGTACAGGATCGCGAAACAACGATTCTCCATCTCATGCTTGATCTCCTGGACGCCGAGCCGGTGAGCCAGCGGGGCATAGATTTCCAACGTCTCAAGAGCCACCCACTGCTGTTTTGGCGGTTCAAGGAACTCGATCGTGCGAACGTTGTGGAGGCGGTCGGCCAACTTGATGAGCAACACCCGCACGTCCTCGGCCATCGCCACCACCATCTTGCGGATGGTCGCAGCTTGCGCTTCTTCTCGACTATCGAAGTGGACCCGATCGAGCTTGGTGACACCGTCGATCAGCGCCGCCACAACCGGGCCGAACTGGGCGGCAATCTCATCCAGGGTTGAGCTGGTGTCCTCCACCGTGTCGTGTAGGAGCGCAGCAACCAGGGTGTCGCGATCCATCCCGTAGCCAGCGAGAACTTCGGTGACCGCCACCGGATGGGTGATGTAGGGAAGACCCGACTTGCGTATTTGGCCGCGGTGTTGGCGTTCAGCCAATTCGTATGCCTGGATCAACAGCTCGAGGTCGTGAGGCTCCCAGTGGCGTTCGCCCACAACGTGTTCAAGGGTGGCCGGGACCTCCCCCGGTCCGCTAGGCATAAACAACCAGGGCGGTTAGGGGGGTGCCGTTCAGGCGATTCGCGCCGTTTAAGAACGCCAGCTCGACGTACACGGATAGGCCGACGACCGTCGCTCCGAGTTGCTCGATGAGTTCAATCGCGGCGGCAGCCGTGCCCCCGGTAGCGATGACGTCGTCGACTATCAGAACTCGATCCCCAGGACCAACCGCGTCCTCGTGGATTTGTAGCTCGTCGATCCCGTACTCGAGTTCGTAGGAGACCGACCGGGTGGCCGCCGGCAATTTGCCTGGCTTGCGAATCGGCACAAATCCCAACCCGAGCCGATCGGCGATCGGCGTGGCGAGGATGAACCCGCGCGCCTCGATACCGGCAACGTGCGTCAGTCCGATACCCGCATACGGTGCGGCCATATCGGAGACCACCGACTGAAACGCGGCTGCGTCGGCGAGAACAGGCGTGATGTCTTTGAAGACAATCCCCGGCGATGGAAAGTCAGGGATATCACGAATGAGGTTGATCGAAGAATGGGGCACAGAGCAAGTCTACTGCGCACCTCGCCTGGCCGGGTCTACCTACGGTTACCGGCGTTTCTTCTTGGGTGGTCGCGGGGTTCCGGCACTGGATATCGGACGCCGGGAGTCGAACGAGCCGCCTGCCACGCTGCGCGGTGCGGCCTTGGGAGCCTCGGGCTCTTCCTTGGTCGGACGGGCCGGCTTGTCATGCACCTTCGGTACCCGCAAATGCAAGGCGGCTACCAGCGGCGAGGCAATGAATATCGATGAGTAGGTCCCGGCGGCGATACCGACGAACAGGGCAAGGGCGAAGTCGGTCAGGGTTCCGGCACCGAGCAAGAACGATCCGACGATCAGCACCGTGCCGACCGGGATGAGCGATGTCAAAGAGGTGAAGATCGAGCGCATGAGCACAAGGTTCATGGCCTGGTTGACCACTGATTCGTAATCAAGGCGCGACTCTTCGACCTCGATCTCCTTGATCTTGTCGTATACGACCACGGTGTCGTACAACGAGTACCCGAGGATGGTCAGAACGGCGACAACCGTGGACGGCGTTACTTCAAAACCGGACAGCGAATAAACCCCGGCGGTGATGATGAGGTCATGGAAAAGTGCCGCTATGGCACCAAACGCCATCCGCCATTCGAAACGCCAGGCGATGAAGAGGGTTACGACGCCGATGAACACCCCAAGTGCCAGCAGAGCCCGATTGGCGATCTGTGCCCCGAATGTCGGTCCGACCGACCGATAGTCGATGCTGTCTGACGAAATGCCAACTGCCTCGGAAATGGTCGCAATGACAATCGCCCGACGGTCCTCATCAAGCGTCTCGGTTCGGATCCGGAACGTGTGCCCACCTCCGAGCTCTTCGATCCGTACCGCGGTCAACCCGAGCGGGTCCATGGCAGTTCGAAGCTCGGCAATCGAGAGTCCCGCCGTGTTCTCAACCTGGATGGATGATCCGCCCACAAAGTCGATGCTGAGGTTGAGCCCGAGTGACCCGGGACCTTGCCGGAACCCGAGGCTCAATAACGAAATGGCAATGATGACTGCCGAGATCGTGAACCACCTGCGCCGCGGGCCGACAAAATCGATCCCGGCTGTTCCGTTGCGTAGTTCGGTAAATCTGCTCATTCTCCCGCAAACCCCCGAATCGAAAACGCTCCGCCTTCGCCCATCTTCGTCTCCGACATGATCATCACCGCATGACGGGTGAACCACTTGGCCACGAGCAGGTCGAGCAGGGTGGCGACCCCGAGTGCCAGGGCGAATCCTTTCACCCGATCGACTGCCAGCGTATAGAGGAGGAACGCACCCATGAGCGTGACAAAATCGGCGGTAAGGATGGTCCGATACGCCTTCTTGAACCCTTCGGAAACGGCGGCATACATAGGGGAACCGCCATGAAGTTCTTCCTTTATTCGTTCGAAGTACACGATATAGCTGTCCGCCGTGATACCGACAGAAACCACAATACCGGTGACGCCGGCCAGGGTTAGTGACAATCCTCGCAACTGGCCAAGCAGGGTGTACGAAAGGATGAGCAACGAGCCGAACACGGTCAGCCCGATGACGGCAATGATTCCGAGCGACCGGTAGTACGCCAACAAGACAATCGCCACCAGCGCCAGACCAATCAAACCAGCCGTTATGCCGGACTGAAGTGAGTCGGCACCGAGGGTGGCTGACACCTTTTCGACATTGCCGACAGCGAGGGATATCGGCAAGGCGCCGTATCGAAGGACGATGGTCAGTTGGGCTGCCTCGGCGGCGGCAGCATCATCGGTACCACCGATCCCGATGGATGCCCGGCCTCCGGAAATACCAATTCCCGGATCCACGCTGGAAGCAACTGGCGGGGCGGTGAGAATCTCGCCGTCGAGAACGATGGCGATACGACGACTCGGATGCACAACCTGAGCGCTTGGCTGACAACTGGCAGCGTCTTTCGTGAGTTGAGTGAAGGCGCCTTCACCTTCCGCATTGAGGGTCAGGGAGACACTCCATCCCGCATCGATGGCAGACGTGCCTTGCAGCTGCGCGAGCGCATCCGCGATGCCGGTCCCCATGAGTTGGGCGGGTCCGACCAGGTACTTGGCGGTGACAACGCCCGCATCGTCGCGAACCGGCAACCAGGCGGCCTGGGTGGGATCGTCCGGTGCGGTGAATCCGTCGGCTGCGACCGGTGGGGCAGGGAACGGTTGGTCATCGAGCTGATAGACCGCCGGGCAGGGGCCGAAGACGTCAACCGCCGAAGATCCGTCTGGCAATTGCTCGTCATATACGGGGCGAAATGACAATTGGCCCGTTTGGCCAAGCACGTTCAGGGCCTCATCGAGGTTTTCGACACCTGGGAGCTGGACGAGAACATCGAGATTATCACTGTCACCTACGACCGTTATCTCCGGCTCCTGGACGTTACCGATCCCCTCGATCCGGGCCCGGAGAACATCGACTGCCACGTCGAGGACGTCAGGGTCAGTCCCCGGTGGCGAAGTGAGAAGCGCCTCGACCCCGCCCCGTAGGTCAAGGCCGAGTAGCGGGAAGTGTCCCGTCGAAAAACTGTAGGCGATACCGCCCCAGGCGATCACCAGAATGATGGATAAACGAACGACGCTACGACGCATCGTCATCGCTCAAGCGTTGGGCGATGGCACGGCGATCAAACTCAGCTTGACCGTCGGTTAGACGCAGGACGACGGTCTCTTCGGTTGTCGAAACCACAACGCCGTGCAACCCGGAGGCGGTCCGTACTCGATCGCCGACCTCAACGGCCCTGGCGAGAGACAGTCGCTCTTGCTGACGGCGACGCTGCGGCCGCACAAAAAGAAAGTAATAGACGATGAACATGCCACCGAACAGCAGGATGGTGCTGAGTCCATTTCCGGCCGGTGGGGCACTGTCTGTTTGGAGTGCGAACAACATTTCTTGGTCTCCGGGTCTTATGCGCGGTTGGCGATAGTAGCCGTACCATCGACGTCTTCGAAACCACGTGCGCCAAGATGGGCCATACGAAAAACCTCAAAGGTTCCCGCTTCGATAGCCGCCCTGGCTCCGGCCACCACGCCGAGAGTGAATGTCAGGTTGTGGATCGAAAGAAGGCGGTGAGCGGTGAGCTCACCCGTCATGACGAGATGGCGTAGATAACCACGGGAATGGTTCTGACATGTGAAGCAAGGACAGTCCCGGTCGATGGGATCCTGCGACCGGGCGAACTCAGCCCGCTTGATGTTGAAGTCGCCGTTGCGAGTCAGCGCTTTTCCGTGACGGGCCAGTCGGGTCGGAAGCACGCAGTCGAACATGTCGGCCCCTCGGGCGATCGCTTCGAGAATCCCCTCCGTATCGCCAAGACCCATGACATAGCGGGGCTTCCCCGCGGGAAGCTCATCGACCGCCGCAGCCAGAGCCCGATTTCGGTCCTGGGGTGGCTCGCCAACGGACAAACCACCGATGCCGAATCCGGGAAAGCCGAGTTCGGCGGTCCGCCGGGCACTTTCCGCCCGGAGGTCGAGGTCTACCCCTCCCTGAACGATTCCGAAGAGGAGCTGATCCGGGCGGGTATGGGCGTTGATGGCTCGCTCAGCCCACCGCAAAGTTCGCTCCATCGCAGCTCGCACGACGGCATTCGGTGAAGGAAGACCAACGAGCACATCGAGGATCATGGCGATGTCGGGACCGAGCTGTTCTTGCACTCGCACGGCATCTTCCGGACTCAGGTCCACGTACATGCCGTCGTACGTCGACTGAAATCGCACGCCGGACTCAGTCACCTTTGGCTCAAGCGAAAAGACCTGATACCCGCCCGAATCGGTGAGTATCGGACCGTTCCACCCCATGAAGCCGTGCAACCCGCCTGCTTCCTCAATGATGTCCGCACCAGGTCTCAGCATCAGGTGGTAGGTGTTCGAAAGTACGATCCTGGCGCCGGCTTCTCGCAGGTCGCGGACGTCTAGGGCCCTAACGGCGGCCCGCGTTCCGACCGGCATGAAGGCCGGGGTCCGGACCGATCCATGCGCGGTGATCAGTTCGCCGGCTCGTGCCTCGCCGTCTGTCGCCAATACGGTGAATGTACCGATGGTCATGGCGCCATCCGCGAGGCCAGCATGGCGTCACCAAACGAAAGCATCCGGTAGTCATTCGCGATGGCGTGCGTGTAGACCTCCCGCCATCCTGGCCCCATGAATGCGCTGATCATGGCAAGGAGCGTAGAACCCGGCACGTGGAAGTTCGTAACCAGGTCGTCCACCACCCGGAAGGGATAACCGGGCGTGATGAACAGGTCGGTCCGACCCTCCGACGGGCGTAGTACTCCCCCAACGGCCGCCGATTCCAAACTCCTGACGACCGTCGTCCCGATGGCTACGACCCGTCCGCCTGTCCTACGGGTTTCGACAATCGCCTGCACGGTCGATTCGGGCACGGAGAACCATTCCGAGTGCATCTGATGATCCTCGACCCGGTTGACAGCGATGGGACGGAACGTATCCAACCCGACGTGCAGGTCGACCTCGACGATCGGGATGGCCGCCGCCATAAGTCGCTCAGACACATGAGGGGTGAAGTGCAACGCGGCGGTCGGTGCCGCCGCCGACCCGATGCGATCGGCAAACATCGTTTGATATCGACCGGGATCTTCCAGCGTTTCGTGGATGTATGGCGGGAGTGGGACGACACCTTGCTCAGCCAACAATTGCTCGGCATCGCCACCGAAACGTACGAGGACCTTCCCGTCGATCGGATCCGACTCGATATCGACCGAAACTCCGGCTACAAGAAGCCGGACTCCCCTGCGCATCCGACGCGCCGGTTTGATGAGCGCTTCCCAGCGCCCGTCTCCGACCGGTTCAAGTATGAGCAGTTCGACTTGTCCGCCGGTATCTTCCCGAAGCCCAAACAGGCGAGCCTGTCTCACTTTGGTGGTGTTGACCACGACGAGATCCCCTGGAAACAGCAGATCGGATAACTCCCAGAACACCCGGTCGCCAATCGCACCCTGGCCACCCACTCGCCGGGCATCGAGCAGCCGGGCATCGTGGCGAGGCTCCACCGGGACCTGGGCAATGGATGATTCAGGCAGGTCGTACGAGAGTTCTTCGATAAGCATGGGCGGTCGACCCGAAGGTTAGGGCAAAAGCGAGGACTGGCCGCCGGGCGGGAGGACGTCCATATGTGCATAAGCAGCAGGTGTCGCCACCCGTCCCCGTGGGGTTCTCCGCAGCAATCCGCTTTGCATCAAAAATGGCTCGTAAGCATCTTCGACCGTTTCGGGTTCTTCACCAACTGCAATTGCCAGCGTCGATAGCCCGACCGGCCCGCCGCTGAACGTTGTCACGATGGCCGCCAGAATGGCCCGGTCGACCTTGTCGAGACCGAGGTCATCGACTTCGAAAACCTTCAAAGCAGCCAGGGCCGTTGCTTCATCGACGATGCCATCGGCGCGCGCCACGGCGTAGTCATGCATCCGGGCGAGAAGACGGTTGGCAATCCGCGGAGTGCCGCGACTGCGACTTGCCACGAGCGCACTTCCCGCCGCGGTGATTTCCACCTCAAGGAGTCCGGCCGACCGCTGGATGATCTGGTCCAGTTCGGCAGCATCATAAAAATCGAGTTTGTCGACGATTCCGAATCGATCCCGCAATGGGGCTGCCACTTTGCCCTTACGGGTCGTCGCGGCCACCAACGTAAACCGGGGAAGATCCAACCGGAGTGACTGGGCGGCTGGGCCTTTACCAACCACGAGGTCGAGCTGGAAGTCCTCCATGGCAGGGTAAAGAACTTCCTCAACCGCCCGTGGAAGGCGATGAATTTCATCGATGAAGAAGACGTCTCGCTCGTCGAGATGCGTGAGAATGGACGCCAGGTCGCCCGGCCGCTCAAGCGCCGGGCCCGAGGTAACGCGCAATCGCGAACCGAGCTCGTTGGCGACGATTTGGGCGAGGGTGGTTTTGCCAAGACCAGGTGGGCCGGAAAGCAATACGTGATCAAGCGGCTTCCCGAGTGTGCTGGCCGCCTCCAGCGAAATCATCAGCCGTTCTTTCAGCTTCGTTTGTCCGACGAAGTCGTCAAGGTTCTGAGGTCGTAGGGTTACCTCGGTTATTCGATCATCTTCGATCGGGGCGGCGGTGAGCACGCTCTCCTCTCTCATGCTCCTCTCCCCAACATCCGGAGGGCCTGGCGAATTTGTTCCTCGGTGGTCTGATCATGGGACAAGGAACCAACTACCTCTCGAATCTCTGCCGGTGTGTAGCCGAGACCCTCAAGAGCGTCACGAACGTGCTGAGAAGCGCCGACCACCCCGACGATGGCGACATCCAGGCCGGCCAGCTTGGGTTTAAGCTCAAGGATGATCTTCTGAGCCGACCGTTTTCCAATCCCGGGCACCACGGTGAGGCCGTCGGCATCTTCGGAGAGAATGATCCGCTGGATATCGGCAACCGCCAACGAAGAGATCATCGCGAGAGCCACTTTGGGACCGACCCCGGGAGCGCCAAGCAGAAGCCGGAACATCTCAAGGGCCGACTCCTCATCAAACCCGTACAACACCATCGCATCTTCGCGAACGTAGAGGTGAGTATGGAGGACGACTTCCTCGCCGACTCCGGGCAGGTCCCGGGTGGTCGAGGTCGGGACATAGACGGAATAGCCGACCCCGGCAACATCGATAATGACCCGGTCGAGACGCCTGCCAACGAGAGTTCCGCGCAGTCGTTCGATCATTGCGCCACTCGCAGGCGAGCTGATTGCATGTGGCAGAGGGCGACCGCAACCGCGTCGGCTGCATCGGCCGGTTGGGGTGCAGACGGGAGGTCGAGTCGGCGCATAATCATCTCTTGGACCTGGTCCTTGGTGGCCGAACCATAACCGCACACGGCCGATTTCACCGCCGACGGTGTGTATTCAAAAACCGGTAACCGGCGTTCGGCAGCCACGAGGATGATGACCCCGCTGGCCCTTGCCACCGACATGGCCGTCTGAAGGTTCTGATTCACGAATACGGATTCGATCGCCATGACTTCCGGTTCATGCTCGGCAACAACCGCCGACAGATCCGTATACAGTTCGGCGAGCCGCTCGGCAAGCGTGTCACCTCTCGCCGTGCGAATCACCCCGACGGTCCGCAAGGCCGGTCGCAGGTTTCGATCTGATAGCACGGCGTACCCGGTGCGGGTCAGTCCCGGATCAACTCCTAGTACGAACATATGTTTGGGTACTGTAGCGTGGGTTGCCCGGTTTTCGGGGGATCAATCAGACGTCGAGCGTAGCCATGACCTCGTCTGAAATATCAAAATTGCAGTAGACGGTTTGCACGTCGTCAACATCGTCGAGCGCATCGAGCAACCGTAATACCTTCGGGGCGGTGGCCTCATCGACCGGCACCGATGTCATCGGGAGTTGGGTGACCTCACCAGATTCGATGGGCACCCCGGCCGCTTCGAGCCCTGCTCGAACCGCCCGGTAGTCACTCGGCGCCGTTATCACCTCAAAATGGTCACCAGAAGGTCGGACGTCCTCTGCGCCGGCATCCAGGGCGGCCATCATCACCTCGTCTTCGTCCCCGGCGACAAGGAAGTAACCCTTCTGCTCGAACAGGTAGGCGACGGATCCGGGCTCACCCAGATTCCCACCATTGCGACTGAATGTCGCCCGAACGTCAGACGAAGCTCGATTTCGATTGTCCGTCAGAATTTGGACAAGGAGTGCAACCCCACCGGGTCCGTAGCCCTCGTAGAAGAACTCTTCATAGTTGGCACCATCCACATCGCCGATGCCGCGCTTGATGGCCCGATCGATATTGTCACTCGGCAACGACTGCGCCTTCGCCTTCTCAACTGCCGTCGCCAAGGTGGCATTGGCGGAGATGTCGCCGCCCCCATCACGGGCGGCCGCTTCTATGGCTTTGACCAACTTGGCAAACAGCTTGCCTCTGGCGGCATCCTGGCGGCCCTTACGGTGTTTGATATTCGCCCATTTGGAATGGCCCGACATCTCAAATCTCCTTGGTCATGGTGACAAACAAATGATGGACCCGCTGATCTTTGGTGAGCTCGGGATGAAAGGCGCTCGCCAGGATATGGCCCTGCCGGACCATGATCGGGTGGCCCTCCCACGAAGCCAACACTTCAACGGATTCTCCGACCGAATCTATCCAAGGCGCGCGAATGAAGACTGCGTGGAATGGGTCGATCATACCGCGAATCGGTAAATCGGCTTCGAACGAATCATTCTGATTGCCGAACGCGTTTCGACGCACAACAACATCGAGCACTCCCAACAGCGGTTGGGTTCCTTCGGCCAAGCGGTCGGCGAGCAGGATGAGTCCGGCACAGGTTCCGTAGGTTGGTAATCCGCCCGCGATCGCCTCGCGCAGTGGTTCCATCAGGCCGTACAGCGTGGCGAGTCGCCCGATCGTCGTTGACTCCCCTCCAGGAATCACCAGCCCATCGAGAGCGTCCAAATCATCGACCTTGCGAACCTGTCTGGTCGAAACGCCCAGGCCCTCGAGCATCAGTTCGTGCTCGCGCACATCTCCCTGAAGGGCAAGAATGCCAATCATCTACCAGCCTCGTTTGTCGAACCGTTCAGAGTCCTGGAGGGTATCGATTTCGATGCCAACCATCGGTTCGCCCAGGTTCCGCGAAACCTTGGCGATGATCAAAGGATCTTGATAGTACGTGGTGGCCTCGACGATCGCTTTGGCACGGGCCGAAGGGTCTCCGCTCTTGAAGATACCCGAACCGACGAACACACCATCACAACCAAGTTGCATCATCATCGCAGCATCGGCCGGGGTCGCCAGACCCCCTGCCGCGAAATTGACGACCGGCAGCTTGCCGCTCTTGGCCACTTCCTGGACGAGATCGAAGGGGGCCTGAAGATCGCGGGCTGCTCGCATGAGTTCTTCCGAACCCATCGTGGAAAGAGCCCGAATGTCGGCGGTGATCTGACGCATGTGGCGGACCGCCTCAACGACGTTGCCCGTCCCGGCCTCACCCTTGGTTCGGATCATCGCCGCACCTTCGCCGATTCTACGAAGGGCTTCACCCAGATTGCGGGCCCCGCACACGAAGGGCGTCGTGAATTGCCACTTGTCGATATGATTTTCCTCATCGGCGGGCGTCAGCACCTCAGACTCGTCGACGTAGTCGACCCCGATCGCCTGGAGTACCTGCGCTTCGACAAAATGGCCAATTCGGGCTTTGGCCATCACCGGGATACTGACCGCTTCGATGATTGCGTCGATCATCTCGGGGTCGGACATCCGGGCAACGCCACCGTCCTTGCGAATATCGGCCGGGACGCGCTCAAGCGCCATAACGGCCACCGCTCCGGCGTCCTCTGCAACTTTGGCTTGCTCGGCGTTGACCACGTCCATGATGACGCCGCCTTTGAGCATTTCGGCTAACCCGCGCTTCACGCGATCCGTCGCCTGTTCCATGGGATCTCCTCGTTTCTTGTCAGTCTACTTCCAGGTCGTGGGACGGCCATTCGGTACGACCTCAACCCACGTGGTACCCGGTGCCAGTGGGATCTGCTCGCCATCCCCGTCAAGAAGAGCAAACAAATCTGCTGAGGTCGAGCGCTGCCACGTTCCCTCGATGACCCTCCCGTCCCTGAACACGATGGCCGATCCGGATCCCACCACGTCGTAGTCGGGTACCGCCGTTCCGGCCGAGTCGGTGCGGCCCGTGGCCACCACATCCACGAATACGACTACCACATTGGTTACCGAAATCGGACCTTCCGCCTCATCGCGATGCGGCTCTCCGCCGACGGACCGGGCATACGAGCCGTTCGTGAACAGATAGCCGACTTCGCTCATGCTGGAGAGGCTCAGCGAAATGTCAGTGGCAGGTTGACCGACGTTGCCGGGAAGGTCACCAAAGAGCAGGCCACTCGACAGCCCACTGTGCTCAGTGTCGACGACATCGGCCGTGCGCAAAATCACATCATACGGGGCCGGTCGTTGCGTCGAGCGGTAGTAGGCAGCCTCACCCAACCGTGGAAACCCTACGTCAGTTGCGACCGACCTCAGGCGACTGACAACAAAATCCTGGCCACCCGAGTACGCGTACAACGCTCCGAACGGTTCGATCAACTTTGGATCGACCTCGCGGGCGCTGCGCACCGGGCCGACTTCCTCCGGCATGGACGACTGAAAAACGGCCAGGAACCGGGAAATACCACCTTCGACAAGCACATCGAAGACGAGGTCGGCGGCGGCCAGGCCGGCCTGGGGACGTGAAGATGGCGTGTTGTCGATCTTAACGATCAACACCGGAGCCGTCGTGGCGTCCTCGCCACCAGTCGGCAGTCCCGTGAGCGGCCACACTTCCTGATCCACCGGAATCTCGGCTGCGGTCGTAGAGGTTGCGAACGTCGACTCGACGACGATTGCCTGGCTGGTTGTCGATTCTTCGGACGAGTTCCCCGAAGAGCAAGCACCGAGCGCCAATCCGGCAGCGAAGAAGACGATCATAGTGTGGCGCATCGAACATCCTTGTGAGTGAGCCTACGAATGCTGCCAAGTTAGCCGCCTCTGGTTACTTTGCCGAGTCGATCCCGTACAGCTCCAGATAGGAATCAGTCACCCGATCCCAGGAGTAGTCAAGCGACCGAATCCGGGCCTGGTCTCCCCTCGTCCGCACCTCTTCAGGATCACCAAGCAGTTGAACTATTCGGCTGGCGAGCGCCACCGAGTCGCCCGGACTAAACCAGGTGCCGCACTCCCCAAGAACGTCTCGGAAGGCCGGGAGGTCCGAGGCCACGACCGCACATCCGGCGCTCATTGCCTCGACGACCGTGATGCCAAAACTCTCGCCTCCCAGGTTCGGAGCGCAGAAGACCCCGGTGGCCGCCAGTTGGACGTCCTTGGTTGGCTGGTCGACCCGACCAAGAAAGGTGACTCCGTCACCGTCGCGGCCCTCAGTGCCCATGACCACCAGTCGTGCATCAGGATGTCTGGCTCGAACCGCCGGCCAGGCGGCCAGCAGAACCGCCAGTCCCTTGCGGGGTTCGTCACGCCCCAAGAAAGTGACCTGCTTGAAATCCCTCGGCTCCGACGAGCGTATCGCCCGTACGCCATTGGGGATGACGCGAACCTGTGGTAACCAGTCCAGGGCGCTGGCGGCAGTCGCTGACACGGCCACAATGCTGGTGTTCCGGCCAACCATCCACCTCGGACGGGTTACCCGGTACAGCATCCGGATCCAGGCTGATGGATCGGCATGAAACGTGACGATTTTGCGCGCCGCCGGTACGGACATGGCCGCCCACGAAACGAGCGGCATCAGGGGTTCGTGCACATGAATGACATCGAATCCTCGCAAGGCTGATCGCACGGCCTTCCAGGTTCCTGGATCAAGCGAAATCGGCGCCACCGAACCGTTCGCCCGCAGCCGACTGACCCCGCCGATTCCCGTACCGTCAGCCCGAGGGCCAATTACCGAAACATCCACCCCGCGATCTTGCAGATGCTCAGCCAATCCGAGCACTTGATCCTGCACACCGCCGGGAAGGTCAAGGGCATATGGTGACACGATCGCCAAACGGGTCATCTGGCGACCGCCACTACCGGGAAACGAGTCGATCGGACGGCCAATTCGGTTGCATCATGTGCCATTGTGCAGGGTCCAGACGAACGACCACCTCAAGGGCAGACGCCACCTTGGCCGTGATGGAGGCAACGTCGTCATCAGGCCCGACATCCACGGGATCCAACATCGTCACCCGGTGTCCGCGGCCGTCCTGGAAGAACGATCCCACCGGCACGATCGGCGCGCCGGTCTCCAAGGCGAGCCGGGCAGGTCCGACCGGTAGTCGGGTGTCTTCACCGAAAAAGGAAACGATCACTCCCCTCCCCGAGAGGTTCCTGTCGGCCAACAAGGCCACAGCCGCATTGCGCCTCAAACCCTCGGCACAGACCTCAAACACCTTTTCACGCCCGGTCGCCAGGACGACGTCGATTCCCAACGCCTTGCGGAGTCCGGCAAACCAGTTGACAATTCGATCATCTTTGAGCTTTTCGGCCACGGCCAACAATTCGGCCCCCTCGGCGGCCGCAACGGTGCCGGCCACTTCCCAGTTACCAACATGGGGAAGCGCAAAGATGACGCCTTTCCCGGCCGCCAGGGCTGCCCGAAAGTGCTCGATCCCCTGCACCTCGATATGGCGGTGAATCGCCTTGACGCGGCGAGGTCGAATCCAGAACGTCTCGGCCCAATACCGACCATATGACGTAAACAAGGCCCGGGCCGTCCGGATTGTCTGGAGGCTCGGCGCATCCGGGTTCTCCCCGAGTACCCGGGCCATCGCCCGGGTGGCGTTGTGCTTACGCTTACCTGCCCAGAGCCAGGCAACATAACCCACGGTCTCCCCGAGTCGACGCATGGCCCATTCGGGAAGAACCCCCAGCAGAGCCGAGGCCACCCGGAACCCCAAATAGTTCATGGAGATCCGTGTTCGAGCTGCCGCCAGCTTATGTAGAAACGCTGCAACACGGTAAGCCATGTCAGGACGGCCATCGCCCAAAGCATGACCTCGACATAGTCGATGAAGAGCAGCCCGAAGGTCATGAGAATGACTCGCTCCGCCCGCCCCATGATCCCGCCGCGCCCGTCAGCACCGAGGCTTTCTGCCTTCCCGCGAACGTAGGACACGAGCAGAGAAGCCCCGAGACTGAGAACGCAGAGCAGGCTGAGACGAGCAGAGTCGGACAGGGCAAATGCCAAGCCTGCCCACATACCGGTCTCGCCGATTCGGTCTGCCACCGAATCCAACAGCGCTCCCGACCGCGACGCCGATCCTCTGGCTCTCGCCACCGATCCATCGAGTCCGTCAAGCGCCGAGCCCAGGGCGGCCACGAGAGCCCCGGCGATGAAGTGCTCACGAGCGACCAGAACCGCGCCGCTGAGCGTGACGGCCAGCCCGATCAGCGTCAGCCATGTCGGAGTAACGCCGATCTGAGCGAGGGCGCGCCCGACCGGATTGACCAGCCGATCAACTCGCTTGCGGACTCGCAGCTCAATCATGTGGTTCGACTCCTGGACAAATTCTGTGTGTTGACCCTCGTTTTGAGGACTTACTGTCCGAGTAGGCTACACATCCGACGACCACCATTCGGGAAGGATGACATGAACGACGCATCACTCACCATCGGAGACAAAACACTGAGCCTTCCGGTGATAGTCGGCTCCGAGGGCGAAATCGCCATCGACATCAGCAGTTTACGTAAGGAAACCGGCGTCACGACGTTCGATCGGGGCTTCGGGAACACCGCCGAGACCAAGTCGGCAATCACGTTCATCAATGGTGAAGAAGGGATCCTGCGCTATCGCGGATACCCGATCGAGCAACTGGCCACCAACGCCAATTTCCTCGAAGTCGCCTGGCTCCTGTCCAACGGTGAGCTTCCGACTCGGAGTGAATTGGAGACGTTCACCGAGGAGGTAACCTCGCACTCTCTGGTGCGAGAAGATATGAAGCACCTCTTTGAGGCCTTCCCGCATGCGGCCCACCCGATGCAGATCCTGGCGTCGGAAGTCTCGGCGATGGCATCGTATTATCCGGATGCACTCGATCCGAGTGATGAAGAGGCGGTGCGGATTTCGACCACCAGACTGATCTCGAAAGTCATCACGATGGCGGCATGGTCATACAAGTACCGGGTTCATCAGCCATACGTCTACCCGCGCAACGATCTCGACTACTCAAGCCGGTTCCTCCACATGATGTTCTCGGTTCCTGCTGAGGAGTACGAACCCGATCCCGTGATATCGAATGCGTTGAACACGCTCTTCATCCTCCACGCCGACCATGAGCAGAACTGCTCGGCCTCGACCGTGCGGATCGTCGGTTCCGGTCAAGCCAATCTATTCTCAAGCGTGGCGGCCGGCATTCACGCCCTATCGGGGCCGCTCCACGGCGGCGCCAACCAATCGGTCGTTGAAATGCTCTCCGAGATGGTCGAGCAACCTGGTGATGTCAGTCATTGGGTCGACCGGGCCAAGGACAAAGATGATCCGTTCCGTCTGATGGGTTTTGGACACCGCGTGTACCGCAATTTCGACCCACGAGCCCGGATCATCAAACAGGTCGCCCAGGATGTGCTCGACATGCTCGGTTTGGACGACCCGCTGCTCGACATGGCCATGGAGCTCGAATCGATCGTGAGCGAAGACGACTACTTCGTAAGCCGGAAGCTCTATCCGAACGTCGACTTCTACTCGGGAGTCATCTACCGGGCCATGGGCTTTCCGACCGACATGTTCACGGTTCTATTCGCCATCGGGCGGATGCCGGGCTGGATCGCTCAGTGGAAGGAAATGCATGGCGATGACACGACCCGCATCGGCCGTCCTCGCCAGATCTACACCGGTCCAACGGAACGTGACTACCCCGGAATCGAAGGCTCGGATAGCGCCTCGACGTAGATTTCCCTGGCCAGGTCACCGGTCTGAGCATCAATCTGAACGAGCGCCCGCTGCGTAGGTGGTGACGCCGCGTCGTAGACGAGCACGTTCCAAACTGGTTTGGCAAAGATACCTTCGAACCTGAGGGCTGCCGAAGCATGCCCCACGGCTGCATCAACCTGGCGGGCGGCAATCGCCAGCGCCTCGGAATCGGACACCAACAACGGGTGGGACGACTTGAAGTGATGAACCGCAAGGATGGCCAACCCTCCGGCCAGGATCCACATCCCTTTCGGTAGACCAGAGATGGCTCCCAGCGAAGCCGTCAACGCGCCGCCCGCAAAAATGAACGCGGCATTGCGGCGCCGCGCCGGCGAAGCGAACTGGTAGGGACCGCTGATATTGGCGTTGAGATCGTCGGGAATACCCTCGGCGTCTGCCAATTCTTTCGGAATTTCAATGTCCATTACGCATCCCCTGATGGGATTGACGCCAATTCCAAAAGGCGCCCGACGGCCGTTTCAATATCGACCCCGCGCTCCTCGTCCGATCCCCGAAGCCTGAAGCCGACCGTGTTCCCGGCGACGTCGTCGTCTCCGACGACCAGGATGGCGGGCACTTTGGCATTCATGGCACGCCGGATCTTCTCACCGACGGTCGCATCGGCCAGGTCGGCTTCGGCCCGGAGCCCTTCTGACCCCAATCGACGAACAACCGACTGGGCATACTCATTGTGGCGGTCGGCAACCGGAATGAGCTGGGCCTGAACCGGTGCGAGCCACATCGGAAACGCCCCGGCGTAATGTTCAAGGAGAACACCAAAGAAACGTTCGATGGAGCCCGCCTTGGCCGAGTGGATCATCACGGGTCGGAGTCGCTGGTTGTCGGCGTCGACGTATTCGATGTCGAAGTTTTCTGGCAACGCAAAGTCAACTTGAATCGTCGACATCTGCCACCGCCGCCCGATGGCATCTTTGATGTGCACGTCGATTTTGGGGCCGTAGAACGCCCCATCTCCCTCTGCCACCCGATACGGGATATCAGCTAATTTCAGGGCGTCCTCCAGCGATCGCTCGGCAATCGCCCACAACTCCTGTTCCCCTACCGACTTGGAAGGCTGGGTAGAAAGGTCGGCCTCGAACTCGGTGAACCCAAAATCACGCAGCCACGTGAGGACGAACTCAAGGTGCATGGCCAGTTCGTCGTCCACCTGATCGCGGCGGCAGAACGTGTGGCTGTCATCCTGTGTGAACCCCCGCGCCCGCATCATTCCATGGATGACACCGGACCGCTCGTTGCGATAAACCGCGGCGATTTCAGACAGGCGGATGGGTAACTCTCGATAGCTGTGACCGCGGCTCCGATAAATGAGGACATGCATGGGACAGCTCATCGGCTTCACCCGGTACTCCTGACCCCCGTCCATCTCGATGCCCGGATACATGTTCTCTGCATAATAGCCAAGATGACCGGACGTCTCCCACAAGTCCGCTTTGGCCAGATGTGGTGAGTACACGAAATCAAAGCCGAACCGTTCGTGAAGGAGCCGGCTGTGGTCTTCTATGATCTTGCGAACCATCCCGCCCTTGGGGTGCCACAGCACCAAACCGGACCCGAGTTCGGGGGGCGACGAGAACAGGTCGAGTTCCGGTCCGAGTTTGCGGTGGTCTCGAAGCTCGGCTTCTTCCATGCGGTGGAGATGCTCTTCCAACGCCTTCTTCGACTCCCAGGCAGTGCCATAGATTCTGGCCAGCTGAGGGTTGTTTTCATCGCCACGCCAGTATGCGCCAGCCGTCCGGGTCAGCTTGAACGCCTTCAACCGACCGGTGCTCGGCAGATGAGGACCCCGGCAAAGATCAACGAACGCATCGTTGCGGTACGCAGAGATGACGTTGGATGACCCGTCAACTTCGCTTGCGTCAACCGTATTCACGATCTCGACCTTGAACTTATGATCCTTGAAAACTTCCAGCGCATCGGCCGCCGTGAGTTCGAAGCGTTCGAATGGTTGATCGGCGGCGACGATCTCTGCCATCTTCCGTTCGATCAACTCGACATCCTCTGGCGTAAAGCCGCGTCCGATTTCAAAGTCGTAGTAGAAGCCGTTCTCAATGGCTGGCCCGATGGCAAACGTCGAGTCAGGAAAGAGACTGAGAACTGCCTGAGCCATGATGTGAGCGGCCGAATGGCGAATGATATGCCGGCCCGCCTCGGTCGCTTCCGTGATGACCGCCAGATTCCCGCTTGGTATCGGACGGCTCAGGACGTACTCGATTCCATCGACCGAAACTGCAACTGCTGCTTGAGCGAGTCGCGCGCCGATGGATTGGGCCACATCCATGCCCGTCGTGCCGTCTTCAAACGAATGAGACGAGCCGTCGGGATAGATAAGTTGTATCGACACGTTGTAACCGTTCTTGTTGTTGGTGGAGCTAGGCTATCAAGCGATAACGCAGCAGAGAAGTTGAATACCCCAAGGAGTCCAATAATGGACGCAGTCCAGCTTGCCAGGGGCTTGGCGGACGGGGGGCGGGTTAACCAGCTTGGAACACCGGGGGATGCCACCCATACGTTCCGGGTTCACTCGTCGACCGGTCCCTACATCCTCAAGATCTACGACAAGGAAAGCTACGCCAGGCGCGAAGAACGATCATTCGCCGTCCTGGCGGGCGCACCCGGTACTCCGGTGATCCTCGAGCGAGGCGATACTGAAGGGACCCAATGGGTCAAGTTCGCCGATCCCGGGGCTTGGACAATGGCAACGCTTCCCGAAAATGCCGAAGCTGCCAGGTCGTGTGGTGCCATCGTCCGGTCGATCCATCAACTGGACACCGCCAACGTTACAAACCTCCACGGCGGCATGACAGCCGACCAGGTCGCTGCCGACTACCAGTCGACCTTCCAGCGCCTTAGCCGCTTTCGAGGTCGGCTGAACATGGGGGCGCACGTTATCGATGCCGCCGTGGCCATTCCACCACCCAGGTGCAGCGCCCCGACCTTCTCGCACACAAATCCGTCCGCGACCAACTTCTTTGTCAACGATGAGAGCGAAGTCACGCTGTTCGATTGGACATGGGCGACCCTTACTCCACCCGAGTGGGACTTCTCGCTTGCCTACTGGTCGTTGGGGGCTAGCGTTGGTACGCGGGCCTCAACGGCGTTTGCGGAAGGCTACGGAGCAGCTCTTTCCGACGAGGATCTTCGTCCGTGGATTGTCTACCACATCGCCTCCTACCTCATCCGGGTGGCGGAAACATCCAGTGGTCGCCTCGAGCACCTCCGACCGTCTGTTGATCAATTGACGGCCTTCGCCATGCTTTGATCAGCGAAATCCACCAATAAACAAACCGATGCGCTTAACCTTTCGTCAGACGGCGAAAGGACTGATTCGTGTTTGGGATTTTTGGCAACAAGGACAATCGCGACTTCGATGCGCCCGGTGACCTACTGATGGCCGGCTTTGTTGGTGGACGCAACGACGGTGCCCTCGAAGATCTTCCCTGCCCGTGGTGCCACGCTCAAACAAGCGACCAGGATTCGGCCTGCCCGTCCTGTGGCCGTAACTTCGGCGGGATGGACCTGCGCGTCTAGGGGCGCTCGGCCGATCGAATCCCGGTTTCGACAACAAACGACCGATCGATGTGGTCTACCCAGAACCCCATGCCGGCGTATAGGGCAAGTGCCCGCTCGTTGCCGGCATCCACATACAGCAACCCCGTCAGACACTCCCGCTTCTCGTACAGGTACCTGAGCCCGGATTCAACCAGGTATCTGCCATGGCCCCGACCGGACATGGCCGGATCAACGGCAATCACGTAAATCTCCCCTGTTCCATCTTCATGCATCTTCGTCCAGCAGAAGCCGATCATCTGTTGGCCGCTCCATGCGACGAGAAACCCGGCAGCGTCAAACCACGGCTGGCTGATCCGATCTTCGAGCACCTCCCGTGTCCACGATCCATTCTCGGGATGATCAAGAAAAGCCTGATTGTTGAGCGTAAGCCATGCGCCCTCATCGACACCGATCCCAAATGGGCGGATCTCGGCGTCGGAAGGACCCGGCCGGTAGGCGGCTAGCGGCAGGCTGATCCTCAGCTGGCGGAGTTCCCGCTCCTGGACGAACCCGAACTGATGTAAGTGCGAAGCCACCCCGGCCTGATACACCCAGATTCGAATCGAGTTGGCCCCCCGTGTCGAGGCGTCACGAACTGCCTGCTCGACCAACACGTCCAGCACCTCGAGCGACCGGCGAAGTGGATGGGTCGCCAGTTCCAACGCCCACACGCCTTCGGCACTGGGAACCAGTTGACTGAAACCCACGAGTTCACCGTCATGTTCGACGAGCTTCGCCACCGATTGCGTGTCATCACCCCGGAGTAACGCCAGGTATTTGTGTTCCCCAATCGGCCAATGCTCGTCTGACTCGAAACACAGCTGGAATAACCCTTCCAAACCGGCCATGTCATCGGGCAATAGGACCGGACGGACTAGCAACGACAGTACCTCAGCATCCGGCCACTTTACCGAGCGGTCCGAAGTTCGAACGACGACCGCAGCCAAGAAGAAGACAGACAGGGGTCATCGAGTAGTAACCTCACGGACATGAGCAGGGTAGGACTGGTCCTCGGTGGCGGGGGTGTTACGGGTGCGTCATACGAGATGGCCGCCCTCATGGCGATCGAGATGGCAACCGGCTGGAATCCGAACACTTCGGACGTGATTGTCGGAACCTCGGCGGGCGCCTTTGTCGGCGGAATCGTGCGATCCAATCGCCTGGAGCTTTCGAGCCTGGTCAAACCAGGAGACAACCATGGTGACGTGGCTGCCCGAATTTCCAAGCAACTGTTCCGCCCAACCAAATCAGGCTTCGGTGTCAGCCGATGGGTACGTCACGGACTCGTTCCAGGGCTACGAAGTCCTGGTCTACGCCTGATACTCGGATCGCCTGGCATGTACGACTCAAATGCCATCGCCGAGTGGATGGAGTATCACGTCGAAGAGGCTGCGCACGGATGGCCCGATCGGCCACTCCTGATACCTTCCTACCAGCTCGAAGGCCGCAAACGGGTTGTGTTTGGTTCGGACGAGGCCGAAAAAGTCACGTTGGCCGAGGCGGTGGCCGCCTCGTCGGCGGTTCCCATGATTTTTTCCCCGTTCCGCTTGAACGGGTCAACGTACGTCGATGGCGGCGTGCTTTCGGGAACCCACGCAGACCTGGTCCTGGGAAGTCCGACACCGCTTGACCTTGTCCTCATTCTGGCGCCGATGGCAGCCACCGAGAAACGTCTTCGAGCTACTCCAGTGGAAACCCTGCTCGATCGAGTCGGTCAGACAGCCCTTGAGAACGAGCTGAGCTCCATCCGTGAGGAATGGCCCGACACCGACATTGTCGTGCTGCGCCCGGAACCCAACGTATTGGCCAAAATGCGTCCAAATCCGATGAAACCAGAATTGGCCGTTCCCAGCTTCATTCAGACACTCACCTCGATGAACACCGAGTTGGCCCACTCGACCGTGTGGGACAAGCTGCATCGCCATCTGACCGCCGGCAGGGTCGCTTAGACGCCGTCCGGGTCGGGCTTATTTCGTTGGGTCGACGTTCTCGATTTTCGACATCGAATATCCGCGGTCTCTGAACCGGACCTCCTAGTTTCCGTTCTGACTGAAATGCATCCAGTCCTTGAGGGAATTCCAGTTTCCTCCCCAGCCCCACCCGATCAACGCAAAAGCTGTATCGACGACTCCTCCGCCAGTGATGACACCAGGTTCAGCGAGTTCCCGATCGGTGTAATACGAGGCCAACTCAGGCAGAACGAGGTCACCCTTCACATACGGATTTTGAAAAGGATTCACGTCGATGGCTAGACCGTACGCGTGCTGGGACCAATTGGTCCCCCCGGTGGCCGCCCGGCATACAAACGAGGTGGTGTTGTTTCCGTCACCCGTTGGCGCCAGATCCAACTCGGGTGCCGCTACGACCCGCATCTCTTCGATCGGATAACGCGCTTCATACAAGGCGGCGAATACCGACACAATATCCTCGGCGACCGCCCGGTTCACGATCAATTCACCAGTGTGGGCAAGCCCATCAAAGCCTAGATGTGAGACCGTAACGTAGGCCAGATCATCTACAGCTACCGGACAGTCGGCGGTCCAGGTCGATCGGGCCAGGACGTCGTCAGGGATCGACCCGATCGTCGAGCCGAACGTTGCCGACTCCGGGGGCGCAAGGATGTCGACCGTTCCGAATGCCCGCCCGACAAGCTCGGGTGGCGTGGGTTGAACTTCCCCAAAGCCTCCTTCCTGGAGAGGGAGTGCGATGGTCCCCAACCAAACCGGCCGACCGTACGCGTCCAGGAGCGGAGTTGTGGTCGTCGCCATCGCCAACGTCGTCGGAACCGAGGACACGGTGACGTTCGGGACGGTACTGCCCTGAGTTGGAGTCGAAGAGGGTGTCGAGCCCGACGAGATACCGATCGCCGGCCCGGAACAGGCCACCACGACCGACAGAACAGAAATGAGACGCACCGGTGTACGCTACCGCCAACCGGTTCCAATCCACCACAAAACACCCCTATTCACTTAGGGTAAGGCGGTCGAAGCCATTCGCTCAACCCGACGGACGAGGAGAAGTCATGGGCAGAATTCGCAACACCATCGAACTTGCCAAGGCGTCCTGGCAGGTATTGCTGGCCGACCGCGAACTCGTGTGGCTCCCCGTCCTGTCTGGCCTGGCGGCCATGGTGATGGGTGCAACATTCATCCTGCCGGTTGCACTTACGTCGGGTGAGGGTCCCCTGGCATGGTTCGCCGCCGCGGCGTTCTACTTCACGACGAGCTTCGTCGTCATTTTTTTCAACACCGCCCTCGTCAGCGCAGCCCACGAGCGCCTCTCGGGGGGAGATCCCACCATCGGGTCGGCGCTATCCGCGGCCAGATCGCACCTTCCGGCCATCATCGGCTGGGCGGCCATCAGCGCAACCGTTTCGGCCATTCTCAAAGCCATCGAAGAGCGGGCCGGGATCATCGGATCAATCGTGTCATCGATCGCGGGACTTGCCTGGACGCTCGTGACCTTCCTGGTCATTCCGGTCTATGTCATCGAGGGCACCGGGGTGGTCGAATCGATCAAACGGTCAGCCAGTCTGTTCAAGCAAACCTGGGGCGAGAACATGGCAGCCAATGTCGGGTTCGGAATTATCGGATTCCTGGCCATCTTGCCGTTCGTCTTGATTGCCGTCCTGGCCATCGTCAGCCAGATTGCCGGCCTAGCGATTGCCGGCGTCGTGATCGCCTTACTCGGAATCGTGGCGGTAACGGTCGTGATTTCGACACTATCAGGAATCTTCCAAACCGCCCTCTATATGTACGCCTCATCGGGGATCGTCCCGGCCGCCTTTATCAATGCCGACCTCCCTGGTGCCTTCCGACCCAAGCGCCGTAAGTAGTGGCCCGCATCGAAATAGTTCCTTATCGGACCGAGTGGCCTGACGAATTCGTCCGGATCGGGCGGGAACTTCGCGACCATCTCGGGGATTGGGCCAAACGCATCGACCACATCGGATCGACGAGTGTCCCTGGCTTGTCGGCCAAAGATATCATCGACATTCAGATCACGGTCGACGACTTCGACGATGACCGTTTGGCCACCCGATTCGAGAACCTCGCCTATACCAACCAACCCCACCTGGTCATCGATCATGAGCCGCCCGGTCGGACCATTCCTGTCGAGGAACTGGAAAAGCGAATGGTGAAGCCGCCTGCCACCCAACGCCCAACCAACGTGCACATTCGACGCCAGGGTTCTTTCAACCAACGGTACGCCCTGTTGTTCCGTGACTACCTCCGCACCTACCCCGAAGCGGCCGCTGCCTATGGGCACATCAAAGCAGTCTTGTCCGACAAATTCCCCACGGACATCGAGTCCTACTACGACGTGAAGGACCCGGTCATTGACGTGATCATGGCCGGAGCCTGGGAGTGGGCTGACCGGGTCAGATGGGCATGCGGACCCTCAGACGCCTGACCGAGCTGCCGACTGATTCTCCCCCTGGCTATTTGGAGTCCGGTGGCTGCCGGCCCCGGCGAGGTTTGATGATGAACCCCATGGCCGAGCTGAGGATTGCCACGGCGGCTCCCCACAGCACGAGGCGCGGAGCTGCGATCAGCACCACAGCCAGTACAACTATGCCTACCCATACGGCCCGAGGCACTTGCCTGGCGTTGGGGAGGACCAGCCAGACCGCACCCAGGACGATGCTGGACCGGATAAAAACGCCGCCGAGGTTCTCGTCACCCGCCGGCAAAGACATCAAGACCACTCCCAAAACGAATAGGACCAGACTGAAGATCCCCAGCG
>JAENVV010000135.1 GCA_016650365.1 Acidimicrobiia bacterium | reverse complement strand
GTCGGTCAGCTCGTCCATGGTGCTGCGGCGGCAGCCCTCAGCAAGTTCGGTGTCGGCGATTCCACGGGCGTCCATACACGTGCCGCACACCCCGACTTCGCCACCACGACGCGAAACCGACCGCAGCATTACTTCGAGGTTGTAATACCCCTGAGGGACCGTTTGGCCTCCCGGGAGCGAATGACACGGAGGAAAACCTCCACCGAGCTCGCCACCCGTTGGACGCCACCATCGTGTTCATCTCCATGGCCGGCCCGACCAAAGTACGGACCCGCCAAAAGAGCCACCGGTCGTAACGGGTGAAGCCGATGCTCACCTGCGACATGATGATCTCAACGATCGGGGCGGCCTGCTAGCCCGGTTCAGCCTCGACCTTCGAATAGACTCCAACCCTCGACACGAGAGGAACGCACATGAAGCACCGCCGCCTGGGAAACAGTGGACTACTGGTCAGCGAGCTGGCACTCGGGACGATGGTGTTCGGGGAGGGGGGCACCAGGGCCGCATCGCCGAAGGATGCTCACGCCATGATCGATCGCTTCCTCGACGTCGGTGGGAATCACATCGACACTGCCGACGTGTATGCGAACGGACGATCTGAGGAGATCGTTGGTGCGGCAATCAAGGCTCGGCGGGACGAGGTGGTCCTCGCCACAAAGGTCCGGTTCCCCACCGGAGCGGGACCCAACGACACGGGCCTCTCGCGCCATCACATCATGCGCGGTGTCGAGGCCAGCCTCGGGCGACTCCGGACCGAAACCATCGATCTCCTCTACATGCACTGTTGGGACCCTTTGACACCGATAGAGGAATCGCTCCGGGCCTTCGATGACCTCGTTGCCGCGGGCAAGGTTCGATACATCGGCGTGTCCAACTTCATGGCGTGGCAGCTCATGAAGGCGCTCGGGGTGAGCGCCCTGGGCGGCTACCAGCGGTTTGTTGCCGCCCAGTATCAGTACAACCTGATCACCCGCGATATCGAGCCGGAGTTTTTCGATCTGCTCGCCTCCGAGGATGTCTCGCTCACGCCATGGAGTCCCCTCGCCGGCGGATTCCTATCGGGCAAGTACCGGCGCGCCCACCGACCAACCTCCGAAGAGGGCCGGCTTGGCAGCCAGCCCGACAGTGACGAAGAGGCGTGGGTGAGACGCCAGGACGACCGTTCGTGGGAGATCGCCGATGAGCTCCACGCCGTGGCGGACGATCTTGGGGTTCCTCCCGAGCAGGTCGCGCTGGCGTGGGTACTCGGGAGACCCAACGTAGCCAGCGTCATCATCGGCGTCCGTACCATGAGCCAGCTCGAATCGAACCTGGGTGCCCTGGAAGTAACGCTGAGCAGCAGGGACATCGAACGGCTCGGGACGGCCAGCGCATTACCAGCCACCTATCCCCGCCGCTTCATCGACGCCAACGGCAGTCGCTGAACACGACCCCGTCAACTCCTCCACAGCGCGCGGTCCGAGCCTCCACCCCGGCAGGGGTCAGATAAAGACCAGGCTTCAACGATCGGGCCGCCACTCGCAAGGTCCAGGTCACAAACCGAAGAGAAGCCCAGTCGGGCTGGTGCTCGAGTCACCATCGAGATCGACTGGGCGACCCCGGAAGCGCGGTTGATTGATGCGCTCGACCTCGCGAACGAGTGCATCGACAGCTGGCATTCCTTCTTCAGGGACTTCGGCATTGCGGAGCCATGATTTCTATGTCACATGGTCCGGCAGGTGTCGCCAGAGCCACATTTGAGTTTTCGTGCCCCTGTGGGAGAACGTGGAGCGTATTCCGCTGGGGGGGCGGGTAGAAGTTCCCACCGGTCAGCTTCGATGATGTACTCGATGGGCGTTTGTGGCTGAAGGGGTTCGATTGTCGAAGGCCACACATAGATCGAGCCGGCTGCGAGGGCAGTTTCCGCTAAACGCTCCATGGGAATGGGAGCGTTGGACAATCGCCGCCACTGGTTGGTTGTGGGATTGTATGCGGCCGCACCAACGTTCTGTCCGCGTCCTAGGTCGGTAACCCCGCCAAAGACAATGACCTCGTCGCCGGTCCAAACACCTTCCATAAAGCTGGCGGCGACGGGGGGCGTGGCGATAACGGTCCACGTATCTGTCTCCGGGTTGTAACTGGCCGCATCAGCGCCCTCTCCGACAATTCGCCCGCCACACACAATCATCTCGCTCCCGGTCTTCGGCTTGCCCGAAAAACTCCTCGAATTGTCGAGTACCGGCCGCGTCCGGCACCTACATCGACCCTCAGGCCGGACGACTCAGACTCGGCGACTTCACCGGGCAGGCCACCGCCGGGTGGGTCAACCCACGGGACTCGACCAAAGCCCGCGACGAGTCGTATCTGCGCAGCCTGGTCCTACCGACGTTCGCCGACCTGCCGATCGGGGCCATCAGCGTCTTCGACGTCCAAGAATGGGTTTCGGACCTTGACGCCGACGGATACGCCCCCGGCCACCATCCGCAAGGCCTACCAACTGCTCGGACGGATC
>JAENVV010000134.1 GCA_016650365.1 Acidimicrobiia bacterium | reverse complement strand
GTTTGGCCAGCGGCAATCGTCATGGGCCTTTCCGCAGCCTCATGGAACGCGGTTGGGATGCTGGCGACCATGGTGACCACCGGGCCTTCCCGGGCCGGGGCCGCCACTGGTTGGGTTCAGCTCGGCTTCCTGACCGGTGCCGGGGCCAGCACTCCCCTGTACGGCTGGCTGGTCGATCGGTCCGGCTCCTATTTCCCAGCCATGACAATCGCCGCGGTGTCGGCTTGCCTGGCAGCAGTGGTCATGACGGTCGGGCCCAGCCTGGCCGGGCGACACGAGAGTTCATCGACTTTTGCTCCGGACAGCAGCCGCTCCGCTTAGAGCCCGAGCAAGCGTGCAGCATTCAGCCCCGACATTTGCTGAATATCACGGTCGGAAGCATTGCCGACCCTGGCCACCCGTCCGATCGGGTCGTCCTCGCCCATGTCGTAGGGATAATCGGTCCCCATCAGGACGTGGTCGGCGCCAACTCGGTCGACCAGATAGTTGAGGCCATCACCGAATACAACGCTGTCGAAAAAGACCTGCTTGAGATATGAACTCGGCGGGCGGGTGATGCTGACCCCGACTTCGGGACGGGCTCCATAGGCGTGATCCATTCGATCCATGTAGAACGGGAGGTAGCCACCTCCGTGGACAGCGAGGATCTTGGCCTTCGGGTGCCGCTCGATGACACCTCCCAGGACGATATGGCTCAGCGCAACCGTGGTTTCGAGCGGGTTGCCGACGACATTGATCATGTAGTCGCTACCAAGCCGCTCTCCCTGACTGAACCCGTTGGGATGGAGGATCACGAGCATGTCGAGCTCCTCGACTTTTCGCCAGAACGGCCCGTACTCCGCCTGGTCGTAATCCACGCCCTCGGCGCTGGGGTTGATCGACACGCCCGGAAAGCTGTACGCGGCGGCTACTCGTTCGAGTTCGGATATCGCTCGCCCCGGATCCTGCATCGGAAGGGTCCCCATTCCCACAAACCGGTCGGGGTGAGCGTCGACAAGGGCGGCAATCGCCTCGTTGCCGATCCTGGCGATCTCGGTTCCAAGATCGGGATCGGCCCAGTAGTGATATTGCGGAGGTGCGATCGCAACGGCCTGGATCTCAACGCCCTGGCGATCCATGTGAGCCAGACGGCGGACAGGGTCCGTGAGCATCGGCACCAGATCGGAGAAGATCTTCTGGTTGTGCTCGGTGCTGGCTCCACCGAACCGAAGAAACGGATCCTTGGATGCATCGAACTCGTCAGCCACGAGGGTGCCGATCTCGGGCACCAGAATGTGGGCGTGGATATCAACTGTTAATGCCATAGGTTCCGGGCTCACTCGGGGAGAATCGCCACTGCCCTGGTCGGACCGCCATGAGCTCCGACCACCTTGAGCGGGAAACCTGCGAAGGTGAACCGGCGACCTACTACCTCGGTCAGGATCAAGTTCTCATAATGAGTCACGTGGTTGGCCCGGCACATCATGTGACAGGGATAAGTTTTCGAGATCGGGTTGTCAGGCGTAGG
>JAENVV010000133.1 GCA_016650365.1 Acidimicrobiia bacterium | reverse complement strand
TACCGCCTGAGACCGAAGCGACCTGCTGGGCCCCTGCGGGACCGTGCCATCAGGAAAACAACTGAGCTCGCCTAGCCGTGCTGAATCCAACCGATCGCGGCAGGTGCATGGCTTGGGACGGCGGGAGAGTTTGGCGGCACTGGATCAATCCGGACATATGGCGCACCCAGCAGAGGACGTGGGTCGGCTTCGCCCTTGTTCGGCCACATCGCCATGGCTCGTTCGGTTTGAGCCGTGATGGTCAACGACGGATTGGCTCCCAGGTTCGCGCTGATCGTTGAGGCATCGGCGACGTGTAGTCCTGGGTGACCAAACACCCGCTGGTACGGGTCGACAACACCGGTGTCCGCTGAATCACCAATGCACGCTCCGCCCAAAATGTGGGCCGTTGTTGGCACGTCGAGCAGTACCTCATTGATGGCGCTTCCAGGTTGGCCGCCCATGATGTCGGCTGCGATTCGAGCCGCCTGGTTTCCTTGGGGGATGTAGGTGGGATTTGGTTCACCTTCACCCTGTTCAGTTGTCAGCTTCAACTTGCCATTACGTCGCAGCTTCCATTTGATTCTCAGGCTGTTTTCGGTGCTCTGCATTACCAGCAAGATCACCGTCCTCTCAGACCAACGGCGGACCGACAAGCTGCGCCCGAACGCCACGGGGTGGCGCAGTGCCTGGGCGAGGAAACGAACTTGACGGGGCACGCGTCCGCCACCGTCAACCAGGATTGTCGACAAGAGGCCCATGGCATTGGAACCCTTGGGGTACCGCACGGGTTCGATGTGGGTCCGCTCATCGGGATAGATCGAAGAGGTGATGGCAACACCTTTTGAATAGTCGACGTCGCTCGTAGGGGCTTGGGCACCGAGGATTGCCTCGGAGTTTGTCCGGACGCGTTGGCCCAAGCGATCGGACAAGTTTGGCAGGCGACCACGTTCCTTCAGTTCGGCCAGGAGCTGCATCGTACCCAGCACGCCAGCGGAAAAAACAACCTGTTCGGCCCGGATTGTCTGGCGCGCTTTGCGCAGCCACGCTCCCGAGCGCTCGCTGGTGATCTCATACCCTCCACCAATCAGGGGTTCCACGTCTACGACCTGGCGGCCGGCGTGAACCTTGGCTCCCTTGCCTTCGGCTAGATAGAGATAGTTACGATCGAGGGTGTTCTTGGCGTTGTGGCGACAGCCAACCATGCAGCCCCCGCACTCAATACAACCGGTCCGGTCGGGACCCGCTCCGCCGAAGTACGGGTCGTCGACCGTTTCGCCCGCTGGGCCGAGGTATACGCCCACCGGAGTGGGTCGGTAGCTGTCGCTCACATCGAGCCGCTCGGCTAAACCTCGCATGACATCGTCAGCTGCTGTGTGGTCCCGGGCTGTGGTGGCGCCGAGCATCAGGCGAGCTTGTTTGTAATGGGGGGCAAGCTCGTCCTTCCAATCGGTGATGTGAGCCCATTGGGGGTCGGACCAGAAGTGGTCGAGCGGCTCGTAGAGCGTGTTGGCATAGACGAGCGACCCTCCCCCAACGCCAGCACCAGACAAAACCAACACATCTTTGAGTAGCGTCAACCGCTGAATGCCACGCAGCCCTAGCTTGGGCATGAACAAGAACTTCTTCACCGCCCAGTTGGTCTTGGGATAGTCATCAGCCTCGAAGCGTTCCCCGGCTTCGAACACCGCCACCGAGTAGCCCTTCTCGACCAGCCGAAGTGCGCTGACCGAACCTCCAAAACCGCTACCCACAATGGCGACGTCAACGTCAAAGTCAGACATGGCAGCCATGCTAGGGCCGCCGGCTGATAGAGTCCTCGACCCAGGCTGCCTGAGCGAACCGGTCTGCGTCTTGGCCATGGAAACCGATCACTTGCAGACCCAACGGCATATCGTGGGCAGCCAAAACCGGCAGGGTCAGCAACGGCGCCCCGGCGCAGGTTGCGAGGACGCACATCGGAAGTCAGGGTGCGGTCGACGACGCCTACCAGACGATCTGGGCCAGCTGTGACTCCCGCCGTCCTGACACTTGCAGACAAAAATCGACCGCATCCAATCGAAGCTGACGGCCACCCTGGCCACTGCGGAAGGTTCCGCCGGCAGGCCCGGTCAGTTCCAGCACGAAAGGAGCGTTATCAACCTTGGCCCACTCTTCGACGGCGTCGGCGATGAGGCGACCATCATGGTCGGGTGTCAACCGCGGCTCGCGTCCAACGGCTCTGGAGATATCGATCCGGTGCAGCCACTGATCCCGGGTGTAGACGCGGTCCATGAGGTGGCCAATCGTCATCTTGCCTCCCGCCGGGTTGGCTACCTTGACCCGACGCATCAACCCGGGAGTCTTGCGACGGCCGGCAACCGCTTTCGGCGCCACCGCCCGAAGCTGTTCAATGAGCTGTTTGGGCGACAAGTGTTGGTGGTCCTGCACCTGCACCGCGTTGATTCCGTCGATCTCGGGCCGACCGTGCGTCTTGGCCCACTGACGACCTCGCCTCAATTGTTTCAACGACTCAAGAACCGAAGCGTTGCTCTTGGCGGCGCCCAACAGGTGGGCCACCATC
>JAENVV010000132.1 GCA_016650365.1 Acidimicrobiia bacterium | reverse complement strand
GTCTTTATCTTGAGCCTGATGGGACGTTCCCAAACCATCCTGCCAACCCGCTTGAACCAGAGAACCTCGTCGACCTCGTGGAACTCGTGATGAGGGATCGTCCCGACCTCGGCGTCGCGTTTGATGGGGATGCCGACCGAGCGTTTTTCGTCGACGAACTCGGCGTGCCTCTATCGGGGTCCACCACGACCGCCCTCATCGCCCGGTGGTTTCTTGAAAGGAGACCAGGAGCTTCAATCGTCCATAACCTCATCACCTCCAGGGCGGTGCCGGAAACCATTCTCAAAGCTGGCGGTGTCCCGATCCGGACCAAGGTCGGGCACAGCTATATCAAGCAGATCATGGCCGAGACAGGGGCGGTTTTCGGTGGCGAACACAGCGGCCATTACTACTTCAAGGAGAACTTCCGAGCCGATAGTGGCATGCTGGCGATGTTGGTTCTCCTGCAGGTACTGTCGGAAGCGGGCCGTCCCCTTTCCGAATTGCGCTCGACGGTTGAGCCATATCGCCAGTCGGGTGAAATCAATCTCTCGGTCGTCGATAAGGCCGGGGCGATCGAGCGGCTGGCGGCTGCCTTTGCCGATGGCACTCAGGATGATCTTGATGGGCTGACCGTCGGTTGGGCCGATGAGTGGTTCAATGTTCGGGCGTCAAATACCGAACCCGTTCTTCGGATCAACGTCGAAGCGAGCACGGACGAGCGGGTCGGATCACTTCTTCATCAAATTCAATCGATTATCGGAGGTTGAGATGGGTCTGATCGACGAGCGACTGGCGGCGATCCTTGTATGTACCGACTGCCACGGCGATCTCACCGAAGACCTCGAGGCGTCCACACTTGTGTGCACGAAGTGTGGCCTCAGGTACGCGGTGGTTGATGGTATCGCCAACATGATCCTGGCGGACGCGACCAGATCGTAGGGGCGCACGTCCGGCCGTTGCCGACGGTCGACAGAGAAATGTCCCTACCGCTGGATACGATCGGCCCATGGTCTGTTTGGCATGTCGTGCGTGGTCAGCTCGCTATGTGTGTGAAGGGTGCAGCCGCCGTTTGCAGCCGGCTGCCGATCGGCTGGTCGACGGCCGGATCGTGCGGGCGGCATTCGAGCACAGTGGACCGGCCAGAGTGCTCGTCCACCGACTCAAGTATGAAGGGGTCCGGGCCGCCGGCCGGGTTCTTGGCGGTGCAATGGCGGGTCAAGTCAGGGTCCCCGTCGATGCGGTTACGTACGTACCACGGGTACACCTGCGCCGGTGGCGCTATGGCATCGATCAGAGCCTTGAATTGGCCAGGGTGGTCGCCGCCGAATTGGGATTGCCCGTGGTCGCTGCCTTGCGTCCCGGCTGGTGGTCACCGGCCAATGCCGGGGCTCGTGCCGCTGACCGACACGCGCCGATTTTCACCGTGCAGGCGAAGGAATTGGGCGGCGTTCTTCTCAGTTTGGTTGTCGTCGACGACGTTCTGACGACCGGTTCGACGTTGGCTCATGCGGCCGGAACGTTGCAGACGAATTTCCCGATAAATGTGCAATCAGTGGTCGCCACATCGGCCTCCGAAGTGACTAGTCTGCGATCACGACGATGAAATGGGGTCATCTTGATAGTTCAGCTCCACAGCCGCCACGTTGACATCGATGAGGAGTTTCGTGAAGCCGCCGAATCCAAGATCGCTCATGCTGCTCGCTTTTTTGAGGGCACCGGGGACGCCGACGTCGAATTGTCGGAAGAACAGAACCCCCGCCTGGCCCCTGAGAAATACCGCGTTGAGATCACCTGCCGGGCCGGCGGTCATCTGGTACGGGTCGAGTCGGCATCGTCCACCCCGATGGCGGCCCTCGATCTTGCGGTTGACCGATTTGAGAAGCAGCTTCGTCGACTGCGCGATCGTATGGTCCAGCGATCCCGTCAGCCACGTCAGGACAAGTCCGACACACCGGCTGCGGGCGATCAAATTGAGCCTGAGATCGTTCGCGTCAAGCAATTTCAACTCAAGCCGATGACACCTGAGGAAGCGATCCTTCAACTCGACATGCTCGGACACGAATTCTTTTACTTTCGCAACGCCGATACGGATTTGGACAGCGTCCTCTATCGTCGTCGTGACGGAGCATATGGCTTGATTGAACCTCGATGACAAGTGTCCTGGTCGTCGACGATGCCGTGCTCTTTCAAGCCGGGCTCACCTCCGCTCTCGGTGGGGCGGGCCTCGACGTGGTTGGGGAAGCGCAAGATGCCATGGCGGCGGTTGCCAAGGCATCACAGCTACAGCCTGACATTGTCGTCCTCGACGTTCTGATGCCGGGAATCTCCGGCCTTGACGTCGTGGACAAGATCATTTTGGCTGCTCCGAAAACGAAGGTGGTTTTGCTGACCTCGTCGGAGTCTGGCGAAGATCTTCTGGCGGCGATCCGATCGGGCGCCATGGGCTACATCGTGAAGACCACACCGCTTCCAGAACTGGTGGCCGGGATCGAGGCGGTGGTCCACGGTGGTGCGGTTGTCTCACCGGCGATGCTCGGAAAGCTGTTTGGGACAGTCGCTCAATTGCTGCGCCACAAGGATGTGATTAGTGCTCGTAAGCCGGCGTTGACCGGTCGCGAGGTGGAGGTGCTTCAGTTCATTGCAAGGGGCCTCACGAGCCGTGAGATCGGCGAACGGTTGTACATCTCGGAGAATACCGTCAAGAACCATGTGCGAAACATCCTGGACAAGCTCGGGTTGCATTCCCGCGGTGAGGCTGTGATGTATGCGTTGCGTGAAGAACTCATATCGATGGAATGATGGCGGCTGATACACGACCAGAGACGATTGTTGAGGCATTGGGAACGGCGTGGACCGTTTTCAGCCTGTACCCCGAACCTGAATCGCAACCAGCGTTCCGTCGGGCGGTTGAGCTGCTTCAGGAGGCAGCGAGCGATGGAATACACCTTGACCTCGACAGCTCGGGGTTCTCCTACGCCGGCGAGCCCGTAGAAACCGATCGTGAGGGAGCGGACCGATTCGCCAAGCGGTGCTACTTGCATCGGGTGGAAGGGCTGTCGGTTGTGGCCGCTCCGAGTCCGCGAGACGTCGATCGATTGTTCACGAGTCTCGCCAAAGACGAATCAAGCTCGGGGGCTTCCGGTGGTATCGAAGCGGAGCTCCGGCGCGATGGGGTGGTTAGTTTCTCGGTCGCCCAACGCTCGATGCTCCGGGTGGTTGGGACCGAGGACGCCCCCGACCGTGACGGCAAGGTTCAGGAAGTCCTCGACGAAGGCGTCGATGCGGCGGCCTTCGCCGAAGCTCTCATCGGCGAAGCCGGGGGTGAACCTGAAGCGGTCATTGTGGTCTTCTACGATCGGTATCACGAGACGCTCGACCACCTTACCGAGACAGACATCTTCGGTCGAGAAGGCGTCGTGCAAGCCTTTGTCGAGGCGTTCTTTTACCTGGACGAACCTTCCCAACTAGGGGTGTTTCGCCGTTTTCTGGACTCGGACGAACAGTTTGATCGGGCTTTTCTTGATCAATTTGCTGGTCACGAACTTGCCAAGCTGGCCCCGCGACTCGATTCGCAAGGGCTGGCGCTCCTGCTCGATTACGCACGGGTTGCCACAGATCAGGCCGATAGTCGGCCGGATGAAGTGCTCGGGATCCTCAAGAACCCTGAAGCCCTGCAATCGGTTCGTGAGGTAGCCGCTGCCAAGGTTCAGGAGCGGCTCGGCGAGTTGGCCAAAGCTGCTGAAGCCAGTGCCCAGTTCCTGGCGATCGTCCAAGACAAGTTTCCCGACCCGCGTCGCTACTTCTACGATTCCCTCGAGGTGTTCCGCGGGTTATTGGCCGTGGAGGATCGCGACGATCGTTTCCGAAGACTCATGCGGGTATGGGTGGGAAAAGTCTCGGCTTCGGTCAGGGCATCCGATTTTCGTCGGGCGGAACTCTGGCTCAGGTCGGTCACCGCCAAACCGACGTATGCCCCGCATCGGGAGAGCGATGTCGACTACTCCCTTTCCCAAATCGCCAGTCCTGAGATCCTGAATCACATCGTGGCCGTGGCAGCCGAAAAGGGGGAAGGGGAACCCGAGAAGGGTTCGGCCCAGGACTCGGCCCTGCGGTTGTTGCAAGCCCTCGGACCGAAGGCCGTAAACGCATTGATCGATCTATTGGCCGAGGAGGAGGGGCGCAATCGGCGCCGGCTGCTCGTGGGTCTTCTCAGCCAGATAGCGGCTGAAGATCCGGCGCCGATCGTGAACCGGCTAAGTGACGAACGCTGGTACGTCGTGCGTAACTTGCTAACCGTCTTGCGTGAGACCGCAACCACCACCGCCCACGAGGCCGTGGTGGCCGCCGGGGAGCATCCTGACGCCCGGGTTCGGCTTGAGGCACTCCGGGCGCTTGGAACGAGTGGCTCCGGATCGGTCCAGCGACTTGCCAAGGCGATCGGCGATGAGGATGAGAAGGTCCGCCATGCGAGCATTGGAATGCTTGGCACAGCCGGGACGTCTGAATCAGAAGGAGTACTCGTTGCGGTTCTGAATGATCGTCGTACTCGCCATAGTGACAAGGTTCGGGTGATTCTGGCCTTGGGGGCGGGCCACACCGGACCCGGCACCGAAATCCTCACAGTCATAGCCAAAAAGCGGTTGATAGTCGGTGCCCAGGCTCGCGGCTTGCGCGAAGCGGCCCGGACCGCTCTCCGACGAAGGGAAACCTGATGAGCGATCAGCGCACGCGCGACTTTTTCAACCATCTCCGGTCGGCAAGCCGCCAGATGGCGCTCTACCCCGAAGAACATCCCGCCCTGGTGGAGGTGGTGAACAAGGCGACCGACGCGGCCAACGCCCTATTGTACGACTCCGCCGAGACAGCCATCACGATCATCGGTGATTCGTTGTACCTGGAACGTACGATCTTGCCGCACGCCTCACTGGAGTTCAACCGGTTGCTTCGCGACATGCAAGCTCGCGGGGTGGATTCTGTCACGTTGACCTCAAGGGTTTCTCGGGGCGATGTCCACGACCTGGCCGCCTTCCTGGCGGCGACATCTGGTGATGTGCCCGCCGAAGGCACCATCCGTCTGAACGAGCGACCGTACTCCCGATCAGAGCTCGAAACCGAAACGGGGTTTACGGGTCTTCGTCGCTCATATGCCCGGTCCCTTGACGTTCTGCGCGGCGTGTCGCTGGCACTCGATTCGGATGAGTCGTTTGACTTGACGGGAGCCACGTGGGTCGTTGAACAGCTTGTCGAGCAAACGCTCTCCCAGCCGGCCGCCTCTGTTTTGCTCTCGACCATGAAGAGCCACGACGAATACACGTTCTACCACTCCGTAAACGTTTGTATCCTCGCCATCGCCCTGGCGAGGATGGTTGGTCTAGACGAAGAGGAGATCAAGCTTCTGGCCGTCGGAGCATTACTTCACGACATCGGCAAAGTTCGGGTTCCCATCCAAACCCTGCAATGGCCCGGACGCCTCGACACCGAGCAGTGGGCCGAGATCAAACTCCACCCGCAAGAGGGTGCTGCTGCCATTTTGGCTGCGGCCGCCCCTGGTCAGGAGATCGCCGCAGTCGTCGCGTTTGAGCATCACGCCCGGTATGACCGGCAGGGATATCCGAATCTGACCTACTCGCGCCCCGCCCACTTCTTCAGTCGCCTGGTGTCCACCGCCGACACCTATGACGCACTGACCACCCGGCGCAGTTACCGGCGAGCCGAAACGCCCAACCGTGCCCTGCGAGTACTTCTCCAGGGAGCCGGGTCTTTGTACGACCCTGACCTTGTGCAGACCTTTATCAAGATGGTTGGCGTGTATCCGGTGGGATCGCTGCTTGAACTCGACACGGGCGGCATTGTGATGGTCACCGGCAACCACCAGGATCCGAGTGAGCTGGCCGATGTGGTCCTCGTTCGGGCGCCTGATGGACTGATCCTCAGTGAACCGGAACCGACCACGCTGAAGGACCGCATCATCGTCGATCAACTCACATCCGATCGAGCCGGAGTTGATCCAGCTGCACTCATCGAACAGCTTGATCTCGACGGTTGACATAAGAACGACAGCTGAACGCCGGTTCCCTCCTAATATGGTTGCATGACCATTCTTTCAAAGCTTCTGCGCGCCGGAGAAGGACGCGCCCTCAAAGAGCTGGAAGTCTTCGCTCAAGAAGTGGGCCAACTCGAACCGTCCATGGAACTCCTCTCGGACGTGGACCTTCAAGCGAAGACCAACGAGTTCAAGGAACGTCTCGATAGGGGAGCGTCGCTTGACGACCTTGCCGCGGAGGCTTTCGCGTCGGTGCGCGAGGCTGCCAAACGAGTTCTTGGGATGCGCCCGTTCGACGTGCAGGTGGTCGGGGCAGCCGCGCTCCACCAAGGCATGATCATCGAGATGCGCACTGGTGAAGGTAAGACGCTTGTCAGCACGATGCCTGCGTATCTGAATGCGCTCACCGGTGGCAACGTTCATGTAATCACCGTGAACGAATATCTGGCCGCCCGTGACGCACAGTGGATGGGCCAGGTCCACCGGTTCATGGGTCTTGATGTCGGACTTATCCAGTCCGACATGACCCCGGCAGAACGTCGGGTCGCCTACAGCGCCAACATTACGCACGGGACGAACAACGAATTCGGGTTCGATTATCTGCGCGACAACATGGCGATGCGGTCCGAAGGCATGGTTCACCGAGGGTACTTCTATGCGATTGTTGACGAGGTCGACTCGATCCTCGTCGATGAAGCCCGAACCCCGCTCATCATCTCCGGCGTGGTCGGCGACAGCGCCAAGTGGTATCGGGACTTTGCCAAGATTGTCAGTCAACTACGCGAAGACGAGCACTACGAGGTCGACGAGGGCAAGCGCCAGGTCATAACCACCGAGGCCGGCGTATCGAGGGTCGAGTCAATGCTCGGAATCGAAAATATGTACGACCATGCTGCAGTCGACTTTGTGCACCACCTCGACGTCGGCCTCAAGGCCAAGACGCTCTATCACCGCGATGTCGAGTATCTGGTAGTCGATGGTGAGGTGAAGATCGTTGACGAATTCACCGGTCGGGTCCTCGATGGCCGGCGCTATTCGGAGGGCCTGCATCAGGCGATCGAGGCGCAAGAGGGCGTTGAGATCAAACAGGAGAACCAGACGCTGGCCACGATCACCCTCCAGAACTACTTTCGCATGTACGACAAGCTCTCTGGCATGACGGGTACGGCCAAAACGGAAGAAGCCGAACTCAAAGAGATCTATGACGTCGATGTCGTGGTGATTCCCACCAATGTGCCGGTGGCCCGTATTGACAAAGAGGATCTGGTTTACAAGACCGAAGACGCCAAGTTCCATGCCCTGATCGATGACATCGTCGAGCGGAACAGCAAAAATCAACCGGTTCTCGTCGGCACCGTGAGTATCGAGAAGTCTGAACGACTATCGAATTTTCTCAGTCGTCGTGGGATCGATCATGAGGTCCTCAACGCCAAGCAGCATCACCGTGAAGCAGAGATCATCGCTCAGGCAGGGCGACCGGGTGCGGTCACCGTAGCCACGAACATGGCAGGTCGTGGTGTTGACATCATGCTCGGAGGCAACCCGGAAGGACTCGCCCTGGCCGCGGTCCGCAAAACGGGGTTGAACCCAACCGACGAAGGCTTTGACGACGCGTACGAAAAAGCGCTCGAGAAGTACAAAGCTGAGACCTCGGCCGCCAAAGCTGAAGTGCTGGCGGCAGGTGGACTCTATGTCATTGGTACCGAGCGCCACGACTCCCGTCGAATCGACAACCAGTTGCGAGGGCGGTCGGGCCGCCAGGGAGATCCGGGAGAGTCGCGTTTCTACTTGTCGCTTGGCGACGATCTCATGCGGCGCTTTGCCGGGGACCGTGTGACGAGCATCATGGACCGTCTCAAATTGCCAGAAGACGTGCCGATCGAGGCCAAGATGGTTTCGAAGTCGGTCGAGCGGGCCCAGGGTCAGGTCGAGGCACAAAACTTCGAAGCTCGTAAGAATGTTCTCAAGTACGACGAAGTCATGAACCGGCAGCGGGAGGTTATTTACTCCTGGCGCCAGAACCTCATGCTTGAGGAAGGTTCGGCCGAACTGGCCAGAGAATGGATCGACACCGTGGTTGAAGACACGGTCCGGGTCGGACTCGAAATGGTCCCTGCCGGTCAGTGGGATCTTGAGGAACTTCACCGGGAGCTCACGGTGTTGTATCCGATGCGCCTGGGAGCTGAGGCCTTTGAAGGTGTCAAGTCTGTCGAGAAAATCGTTGAGCTGGTAATGGAGGACGCCCATAGCGTCTATGACGCCCGCGAATCGGAGCTAGGCGAACCGGTGCTCCGGGCGATCGAGAAGCGGGTCACGTTGTCGATCATTGACAACAAGTGGCGTGAACACCTCAGCGAGATGGATTACCTGCGAGCTGGCATCGGGCTGCGAGCGATGGGCCAGCGCGACCCCCTCGTCGAGTACCAGAACGAAGCGTTCAACCTGTTTTCGGGGCTGGTCGATTCGGTGAAGCGCGATGCGGTTCGGTATCTTTTTCACGTCGAGGTTGTCGATCAGCCTGCTCAGCCGGTGCAGCGGGTCCAAGCGATATCGACCAACACTGGGCCGTCAAAGCCCAAGCAGGCCACGGCTGAGGATCGGATGGGTCGCAACGAACCTTGTTACTGCGGTTCGGGCAAGAAGTACAAGCGATGCCACGGCGCGGCCGAATAGGAGTGTCTCACGTTGACTGACACAGAATTGCGCGCCCTGATTGACGAATTGAGATCGCGGCTCGCCGACGCCAGGAGGTTCCTTTGACCTCGACAATAAGAAAGATGAAGTAGCCGACCTCAACGAGCAGATTGGTACTCCCGGGTTTTGGGATGATCCCAACGCAGCCCGGGAGGTGACCAAGCGTCTCGCCCGGTATGAGCGGATCTTCACTCAGCAAGACAAGCTGGTGGCCGCTCTTGAGGAAGCCGGAATGATCCTTGACATGGCGGCCGAAGAATCTGATCTGGCGGTGCTTGCCGACGTCGAGCGCGATTTGAAGGCGGTCGATGTCGAACTGCGCAAGCTTGAGATGGAATCGCTGTTCTATGACGAGTATGACGACTATGAAGCCATCGTCAGTGTTCATGCCGGTGCCGGGGGAGTCGATGCCCAGGACTGGGCGGAGATCCTGCTGCGCATGTACCTGCGGCACCTTGAGAAGGCCGGATTCCAGGTGACTCTCGAAGAGGTCCAACGCGGCGAAGAGGCCGGAATCAAGTCTGCCTCGTTCACGGTGACCGGGGATCACAGTTACGGCTGGATGGTTGGCGAGAAGGGGGTTCACAGACTCGTGCGGATTTCACCCTTTGATTCGGCCGCTCGACGCCACACTTCGTTTGCGGCCGTCGATGTCATTCCGGAGGTCGCCGAGGCAGAAGAGATCGAGATCAACTCCGATGACTTACGGGTCGATACGTTCCGGTCATCGGGAGCCGGCGGTCAGCATGTCAACACGTCGGATTCGGCGGTTCGTATCACCCATCTCCCGACCGGGATCGTGGTGGGTTCCCAGGCCGAGCGGTCTCAGATTCAGAACCGGGCTCGCGCCATGAAACTGCTCCAGGTGCGCCTCGCCGACAAGGCAAGGCAGGATCGGCTGGATCACATTGACGGGATACGTGGCGAACAAACTGAAGCCGCTTGGGGGCACCAGATTCGCTCCTACGTCATGCAGCCCTATCAAATGGTGAAGGATCTGCGCACCGGAACCGAGGTTGGCAATGTGACGGGAGTTCTCGACGGCGACCTCGATGAGTTCATCGAGGGGTACCTTATGTGGCGGCGAGCCAACCATGAGATCGGGTCGGATTGATTCAAGTAGGAGCAGGGCTCTTGGTAACCTGTCGTCTGATGACCCCGCAGCCCTGCGGATAGCCCGCGTTCAGAGGTACCCATGATCAAACTCGAGGATGTCACCAAGGTGTACGACGGTGGCACCGTAGCGTGTAGCAATGTTTCATTGAATGTCGCCAAAGGCGAGTTCTTGTTCCTCGTCGGCGCGTCCGGGTCGGGCAAGTCGACCCTGATTCGGATGCTCCTGCGCGAAGAGGAAGTTACGACGGGGACCATTTGGGTAGCCGGCAAAGACATAACGGCGATGCCTTCGTGGAAGGTGCCGTATCTCCGCCGGACGGTCGGAACCGTCTTTCAGGATTACAAGCTCCTTCCAAACAAGACCGTCGCCGAAAATATAGCTTTTGCGCTTGAGGTCCTCGGTCGGCCGAAAGCCGTCATTCACCGGCAAGTCGAGCAGGTGATCGACCTGGTCGGTCTCACCGGCAAATCCGAGCGCCTTCCCCGCCAACTCTCAGGTGGCGAACAGCAACGGGTGTCGATTGCGAGGGCGTTCGTGAATCGGCCCCCCATCTTGCTGTGTGACGAGCCCACCGGGAACCTTGACCCGGCCACCTCGGTCGGCATCATGCGCTTGCTCGACAGGATCAATCGCACCGGGACCACCATCGTCATGGCAACCCATGACCACGCCATCGTCGATGCCATGCGGCGTCGTGTGGTGGGTCTCGAAGCGGGCCAAGTGGTCCGCGACCAGGCGAGTGGCCGATACGAGCAAGAGGAATCGGTCGAATGAGCCGGATCGGGTTTCTGCTCGAAGAGTCTCTCGTCAACATGCGCCGCAATCCCCTGGTGGTCTCAGGAGCGGTCCTGGCGGTGTTCGTGTCACTATTCCTGGCGTTCGGCGCGTTGTCGATCCAGGAGCTGGTCCGAACCAATACCCAGCAATGGCAGGACGGCACGCATGTGATCGTCTTCCTCAAGGATGCTCGCGATGGCATCACTCTTGACTCGCAGGTGGCCCTCCGTTCGGAGATCGACGGCTGGGACCTCGTCGAGTCGACGGAGTATGTCGACAAGCTTGGAGCCTTTGAAGAATTCAAGAAACTCTTTCCGAATTCGCCCGTGGCGGACAACATCGACCCCGATGTGTTGCCGGCTTCTATTCGGATCCGGCTGACGGACAGCACCCGGTATCGCGAAGTCGTGTTCAACCTGATCGATCAACCGGCGGTGTTGGAAGTGGTGGCGCCGGGGGAGTCCATCGAAAACGTCGCTCAGCTCTCCCGGGTCCTCAACTGGCTGGGCTTCGGGCTGGCCCTTATTCAGGGAATTGCCGCAGTTGTTCTCATCTCGAATACGATTCGAATGGCCATCTATGCTCGCCGGGAAGAGGTCTCGATTATGAGGCTGGTCGGGGCTTCCAACTGGTTCATTCGCATCCCCTTCCTCATCGAGGGGATGATCGAGGGGATGGCAGGCGCTGGACTGGCGGTGTTTGGCGTTTGGATTGCCAGTCGGGTAGTCGGCGACGTTGACGCGGCCATCAGCCTGTTCGACTTCACCATCTCGTCTGGCTTTTTTGTGAAATGGTCAATACTGTTCCTGGCGTTTGGTGCCGTCGCCGGTGTCGGCGGATCGGCACTGGGACTCCGGAAGTTCCTCAAGGTGTAATGCATGAAATCATTCGTAGCGCTCATCGTGTTGCTGGCGGTCATGGCCGGCGCAGTAACCGCGGGCGCCCAATCTCAGAGTGACATCGATGAGATTGATCGAAAGATCGAAGTGCTCAAGGACCAGTCGAAGGGGATCGCCAGTCAGCGGTCGGCTCAACTCGTCGAGTTGGAGGCCGCCCAGGGGCGCCTGCGCGTGGCCAGAGCAGCGGTTGCCGAAGCTCAAGCCAAGGTCGACGCTGTCACGGCAGAGATCGCCGATAACGAAGCTCAGCTCGATGAGCTGAACCTTCGACTCGATCGGCTCGCTATCGAAGTAGCCAACACCCGGCTCGAAATTCGCGAAGCCCGGCTCACGTTCCAGGATCGAGCTGCGGAGCTGTACATGCAGAGGGCTTCGTCGATCGGTTCATCGGTGGTGGTCAATGTTGATGATATGGCTTCGATGTCCGTGGCGATGCGGTATTCCGATGACGTGTTCGACTCGTCGGAGCGATTGTTGAACACCCTCGAAATCCTCGAACGCACCGAGCAAAATCAGCAAACCGCCATCGAAGAAAATCAGCGCACGGTCGAAGTTCTGTTGGCAGGCCTCGAGATCAAGCGAGCGGCTCTTGAGGACGACAAGATCGCTCTGGCCGCCGCCGCCGCCATCGTTGATCAAGAGGTGCGTGAGGCCGGCCGAATCCTCGCGTCGATCGAAGCAGAGATCGCCGAGATCGAGGGCGGGATTGCCGCGTTTGAGGCCGAACAAGCCAAACTCCGGGCTGACCTCAATCGGTTGACCAGCACCGGCGGATCGAATCCGGGACGATTGAGCTGGCCCATCAACGGGTCGGTGTCTTCCGGGTTCGGGTACCGGATTCATCCCATTAGCGGAGTCCGCAAGTTGCATACCGGCCTTGACATCAGCGGTGGCTCCGGAACCCCGATTGCCGCCGCCGGTTCCGGCACGGTCATCTGGGCAGACTGGTACGGAGGGTACGGCAAGACGGTCATCATCGACCATGGGGGCGGTCTCACCACGCTCTACGCCCATCAAAGCTCGCTCAACGTATCGGCTGGGAGCAGTGTCTCGGCCGGATCGACTATCGGGTATGTCGGTTCAACGGGCTATTCCACGGGTCCACATTTACATTTCGAATCTCGTGAGTACGGCACTCCCGTCAATCCGATGAACTATCTGAACGGATGAGCCAAGAACGGGTGATCGTTACCCAGAACCGAAAAGCTCGCCACGACTACTCTATCGTCGACACGTTCGAAGCAGGCATGGTGTTGGTCGGGTCCGAAGTGAAGAGCCTGCGGGCCAAGACCGCCAACCTCCAGGACGCCTTCGTCATCATTGATCGGGGAGAGGCCTTTCTCCTCAACGCCTATATCGCCCCGTACTCGTTCGCCCACGAAGGCGGTCATGCCCCCGATCGTCGACGCAAGCTCCTCCTGAACCGCAGAGAGATAGAGAAGATCGCCGCGGCGATCGCCGAACAAGGTGTTACCGCTGTTCCCTTGTCGATCTACTTCCTCGACGGACGGGCCAAGATCGAAGTGGCCCTCGGCAAGGGCCGCAGGGCCTATGACAAGCGACAGGCGCTCAAGGAAAAAGACCAAAAACGGGAGATTCAACGATCGACCGGACGGTCGACAAAAAACATGTAACGATCGCCGGGTCACCGCGACTGTGATCCCGTATGACCTACAGCTTCCCACAACTGTCTGAGGATCTTGCCGGCCACAGTGCGCGGACCGCGGCACTGGCGGTCGAGATCTCAGCCGAGTTAGGTTTTGGGACCCTCCAACAACGGACCGTCTGGATGGCTGCCCACCTCCATGACGTTGGCAAGGTGAAGGTCCCCGATTCGATTCTCAATCTTCCTCGGCCGCTGACCGAGCACGAGCAGACCCAGGTTCAGAAACATCCCGAGCTTGGATTCCTCATTCTGGATGGTCTGGTGGCTCCCGAGATCGCCAGAGCCGTTTTGTGTCACCATGAGCGGGTCGATGGACTCGGCTATCCATTCGGGCTGGCAGGCGACCGGATTCCCCGAATGGCCCGCATCATCGCTGTGGCAGACGCGGTTGACGCCATCGTCTCCGATCGGGTCTATCAGGAGGCCCAACCCATGCCGGTGGCCGTTTATGAATTGACCTCCCACGCTGGCACCCAGTTCGACCCCCACGTGGTCGATGCCGCATTGCGGATTCTCGCCCCCGCCATGGCCAGCTCGGATTCTGTCGCGGTTGCCTAACCGGGTCCGGTTATCCGATGGCCGATTATCGGCCGTGGTGCCTATACTT